>DASSOE010000080.1:0-40374 GCA_035700945.1 Sphingomicrobium sp.
GCCCGGCCAGCGGCACGCCGTCGCGACCGGGTTCGCAGTCGCCATTCCGCCCGGCTTCGAATTGCAGGTCCGTCCGCGCTCCGGCTTGGCGCTCAAGCACGGCATCACCTGCCTCAACACGCCCGGCACCATCGATAGCGATTATCGGGGCGAGGTGAAGGTGATCCTCGCCAACCTCGGCAGCGAACCGTTCGAGGTCCGCCGTGGCGAGCGGATCGCGCAACTTGTGCCTGCAGCTGTGCTCGGCTCGAACTTCCGCGAGGTTGCCGAGCTGAGCGAGACCGGCCGGGGGGCGGGGGGCTTCGGGTCCACCGGGCGGTGAGCCTCTCCGACGAGGAACTCGAGCGCTACGCGCGGCACATCGTGCTGCCGCAGGTCGGCGGCGTCGGACAGCGCAGGCTGAAGACAGCGAAGGTCGCGGTCGTCGGCGCGGGGGGCATCGGCAGCGCGGTCATTCCGGCGCTCGCGGGCGCCGGCGTGGGCAAGCTCACGGTTATCGACTCTGACGTGCTCGAGCTCGCCAACCTGCACCGGCAGCCGCTGTTCACGGAGGCAGACGAGGGACAATCGAAGGCGCAACGGGCTGCCGAGTTCGTGCACCGGCTCAACCGCTTCGTCGAGGTTGACGCAAAGCAGGAGCGGATCGAGGCCGACAACGCGAAAGAGCTGCTCGCCGGCCACGACCTCGTGATCGACGGGAGCGACAATTTCGCGACGCGCCTCGCGGTGAGCGACGGCTGCGTCGCTCTCGGCATTCCGCTGCTCTCGGCCGCCGCGGTGCAGTTCCAGGGGCAGGTCGGGCTGTTCCGCGCGCAGCCTTGCTACCGCTGTTTCGTCGGCGATGCGTTCGACGCCGACGATTGCGACAATTGCTCGGAGCTCGGCGTGCTCGGTGCCCTCCCGGCGACCGTGGGCAGCTTCGCCGCGCTTCTCGCGATCAACGCCATCGTGAGGCTCGGCCCCGACCAGGCGGGCCAATTGCACCTCTTCGACGGCGAGGCGCTGACCTGGCGCACGATCCGGATCCCGCCGGACCCGGGCTGCCGCGCCTGCGCTTCAGGCTAAGGCTTCGGCGATCCGCTCGACGAGGTGCCTGGCGACCTCGTCCTTGCTTGCCTCGGGCCAGTCCTCGACGCCGTCGCCGGTGATGAGGTGCACGCGGTTGCGGTGACCGCCCATCACATCGCCGGACACGTCATTGGCAACGATCCAATCTGCGCGCTTCGCCTGCCGCTTGGCGACCGCCTGCTCGACGACCCGCTCGGTCTCCGCCGCGAATCCGACCAGCAGGCGCGGGCGCCGGTCGCTGGCGCCGAGCTCGGCGAGAATGTCGCGGGTCGGCACGAACTCGAGCTTGGGAGGGCCTTCGCCTTTCTTGAGCTTGGTTCCGGACGGTTCCACCCGCCAGTCAGCGACGGCCGCGACGAGGATCGCGACGTCGGCTGGAAGAGCGGCAAAGACCGCGTCGGCCATTTGCTCGGCGGTCTCGACGTCGATGCGGTCGACTCCGGGAGGGGTTCCAAGGCTGACCGGACCAGCAACGAGCGTCACTTTCGCGCCCGCCTCGGCAGCCGCAGCCGCGATCGCGAACCCCTGCCGCCCCGATGAGCGGTTGGCGATCACCCGCACCGGGTCGATCGGCTCGTGCGTCGGGCCAGCGGTGACGAGGATGTGCTTGCCGGCGAGCGTCACTTGCCGCCGAATAAGCCGTTCTGCTCGAGCCAGGCGACGATGTCCGGCGGCTCGGGCAGCCGGCCCGGGCCGTGCTCGCCGCACGCCATCTCGCCCTCCGTCGGCTCGATCACCTTGACGCCGTCCGCGACCAGCTGCTGCACGTTGCGCCGGGTCGCGGCGTGGAGCCACATGCGGACGTTCATTGCTGGTGCCACCACTACCGGCTTGTCGGTCGCGAGCAGGAGCGTCGTCGCGAGGTCGTCGGCGATGCCAGCCGCCATCTTCGCCAGCAGGTCAGCGGTCGCGGGGCACACCAGCACGAAATCGGCGGAACGGCTTAGCTGGATGTGGCCGATCTCGACCTCGTCCTTGAGCTCCCACAGCGAGCTGTGGACCTCGCTTTCCGCAAGCGTTCCGAGGCTCATCGCCGTGACGAAATGCTCGCCACCCCTTGTCAGCACCGGCGTGACCTCATGTCCCGCCTTTTTCAGGAGACGGACGAGCTCGAGCGATTTGTAAGCCGCAATCCCGCCGCCAACGATGAGGAGCACGCGCGCCATGCGCCCGCTCTGCCGCGCCCGAAGGCGCGAGTCGAGAGTTACGGTCGATTGCGAAGCGAGTTGGGGGAAGACCGATGTGGCAAGACATACTGGGCGCGAACCGGTTCGATATCCTGCCGAACCTGATCGCGCTGGCGATCGCTTATGCGCTCGCCTTCCCGATCGGGTGGAACCGGGAGCGGCAGGACCGCAGCGCCGGCCTGCGCACCTTCCCGCTCGTCGCGGTCGCCGCGTGCGGCTTCATCCAGGCCGCCGAGCCCCTGATCGCCGTCGAGCCCGCGGCCATGGCGAGGATCGTCGAAGGCGTGATCACCGGCATGGGCTTCATCGGCGGCGGCGCGATCCTCCAGACCAAGAACTCCGTGAAGGGCACCGCCACCGCGGCGAGCCTGTGGGTGACGGGCGCGATCGGCGTTGCCGTCGGGCTCGGAAGCTACGGGATCGCCGTCGTCCTTTCGGCGATAACTTTCGTCACCTTGTGGGCGCTGAGCGACGTCAAGGACAAGATTGCGCCGGATGACGAGACCACGGCAGAAGACGGCACTTGATTCTAGAGAAGGGCGAAGGCGGCCGCGCCGAGCACGAGCCCGAGCAGGCCGGCAAGCGCGTAGCCCCACCAGGCGCCGCGGTCGATCACCGCGATCTCGGGCAGCGGCGGCGGCGGTGGGGCCGCGCCTTTCGGTGGATAATATTCATCGAGGCGGTTGATGAGCTCCGGGACCTTCTTGGCGGCGCGCACCAGCTCGATGATGCGGTCGGCGTAATAGGCTTCGGGACCGAGCTCCGACCGCATCCACTCCCTGAGGAACGGCTCGGCCGCTTCCCACATGTTGATGTCGGGATCGAGCGCGGTCGCGACGCCCTCGTTCATCACCATCGATTTCTGCAGGAGCAGGAGGTGCGGCTGGGTCGGCATGTCGAAATCCCGGGTGATCGAGAACAGGCTCTCGAGCATCCGGCCAACCGAAATTTCCTTGACCGGCAGGCCGCGGATAGGCTCGCCGGCCGCACGCAGCGCCGTGGCGAACTCCTCGACGCTATGGTGCGCCGGCACGTATTGCGCCTCGAAATGGATTTCCGCGACACGCCGGTAATTGCCGGTGATCAGCCCGTAAAGGATCTCGGCGAGCCAGACGCGGGCGCGGCGGTCGACCCGGCCCATGATCCCGAAGTCGATCGCTGCGATCCGCCCGTCGGGCAGCGCGAACAGATTGCCGTGGTGGAGGTCGGCGTGGAAGAACCCGTCGACCACCGCCTGCCGAAGGAAGGCACGGACCAGGGTGGACGCGAGCGCCCTGCAATCCTGGCCGGCCTCGATCAGCGCCTGGCGGTCGTTGAGCTTGATCCCGTCGAGCCACTCGAGCGTGAGCACGCGCCGCGCGGTTCGGCGCCAGTCGATCTCCGGGACATAATAGCCGGGCTCCGCGACCATATTTTCCTTGAGCTCCGACGCGGAGGCAGCCTCGCGCTGGAGGTCGAGCTCGCGGGCGGTCCACTGGCGGAACTGCGCGACCACGCGCCGCGGTCGGAGGCGCTCAATTTCGCCACCATAGCTTTCGACCTGCGCGGCCGCCCACTCGTAGGTGTCGATAGCGCGAGCGAACTCCTCCTCGATGCCGGGCCGGAGCACCTTGACTGCCACGTCGCGCCCCTCGGTCGTGATGGCGCGATGGACCTGCGCGATCGACGCCGCGCCGACGGGGATTTCGTCGAAGTCCGCGAAAAGGCTTTCCAGCGGCGCGTTGAACGAGCGTTCGATGGTCCGCCTGATCAGCGGGAAGGGAGCCGGCGGCAAATCGTCCTGAAGCTGCGAGAGGTTCTCGGCGGCTTCCTTCCCGACGAGATCCGGCCGCGTCGACAGCGCCTGCCCGAGCTTGATCGCGGCGGGACCGATCGCGACCAGCGCATCGGCATATTGCGGCGCCGGCGGGATGCGCGCGCCGAAGCGGGCGATGCGCGTCAGCCGCCGCACCGGCGCCGGAGTCAGGGGATCGCGCTCGATCCCGCGCAGCGCCCCGTGGCGCGCGAGGGTCCGGCCCCACTTGAGCAAGCGCCACAGGTGGGTGACGCTGGTGGTCAAATTTTCCAACCGCTGTGAATGGTGACCAGCCCTCCCAGCATCGGCTCTGCGGCGGCGCGGACGAAGCCGGCGTCGGCCACCATTGCCTTGAAGGCGTTCGGGCGCGGGAAGCGGCGGATGCTTTCGACGAGGTAGCGGTAGCTGTCTTCGTCGTCGGCGACGGCCCTGCCGATTCGCGGAATCACGTTGGACGCCCAGGCACCGTAGAGGTTCGAAAAGCCCGGCCAGTCGCTCGACGAGAACTCCATGCAATAGAAGCGCCCGCCGCGCTTCAGGACCCGGCGCGCCTCGCGGAGGGCGGCCGGAATGTCGGTCACGTTCCGGATGCCGAACACGATCGTGTAGGCGTCGAAGCTCGCATCGCCGAAGCTCAGCGCCTCAGCATTCTCGACCTTCCAGGTCAGGCGGGAAAGTCCGCGGCGTTCTGCGCGTTGCTCTCCGACTTCCAGCATGTCCGGGTTGATGTCGGCGACGGTCACGAGCGCGCCCCGCTCGGCCATGCGGAAGGCAATATCGCCGGTCCCGCCGGCCATGTCGAGGATGTGCTCGCCGGCGCGGGGCTTCACGCGATTGACGAAGCGCTCCTTCCACAGCCGGTGCATGCCGCCGGACATCAGGTCGTTCATAATGTCGTAACGGCGCGCGACTGAGCTGAAGACCTGACCGACGCGTCGCGTCTTCTCCTCGGGGCTAACCAGCTCGTCGCCGAAATTGACCTCGTCGCTCATAGGTCTCGCGCCTCTAGCGGCGTAACGCCCCGTTCGCCATATCGCAGCGGAATGCCCGAGCTTCCCGAAGTCGAAACCACCGTCCGCGGCCTGGAACGTGTGCTGAAAGGCCGCCGGATCGAGCGCATCGAAGCGCGGCGACCGGACCTGAGGCGGGCGTTGCCTGAGGACCTCGGGCAGCGGCTGACGGGCGCCAAAGTGACTGGACTTGAGCGCCGCGCGAAATATGGACTGGTCGACACCGACCGTGGCGACACGCTCGTTTTTCATCTCGGCATGTCCGGCCACTGGCGGATCGATCCGGGCGAGATCGGCAAGCACGACCATTTCATCATTGATACGGACGAGGGTCGGCGGCTCGCGCTCAACGATGCACGGCGCTTCGGCTCGCTCGATCTTGTGCGGACGGACGAGCTGGAGGAATGGCCGCCTTTCGCGGCGCTCGGGCCGGAGCCGCTCGACCTCGACAGGCGCCAGCTCAAGGCTCGGCTCGCCGGACGCACGGCACCGATCAAGCTGCTTCTGCTCGACCAGCGGATCATCGCCGGGCTCGGCAACATCTACGTCTGCGAGGCGCTTCACCGTGCCGGCATCCATCCGAAGCGTGCCGGCGGGAGCGTTTCGCTCCAGCGGCTCGAGCGGCTCGTCCCAGCCATTCACGACGTGCTCGAAGAAGCGATCGCCGCAGGCGGCTCGACGCTGCGTGACTTTGCCGCGCCGGATGGCGAGCTCGGCTATTTCCCGAAGAGCTTCGCCGTCTATGACCGTGAAGGCGATCCCTGCGCTTGCGGCGGACGGGTCAGACGCATTGTCCAGGGCGGGCGCTCGACATTCTATTGTCCGGCATGCCAGCACTAGCGGTTCGACCAGTCAGGACGAGGTTGACCTGAAGCGCCGCTCTGAGTAGGGGAACGCCCGCGTCGGCGCAGCCGTTTGGCTTTGCGCCGCTTTTTATTCGAGCAACGAGGATTTCGATGGCGAACACGCCGCAGGCCAAGAAGCGCATCCGCCGCAACGCGAACCGGGCGCAGATCAACCATTCCCGAATCAGCCGCATCCGGACCTTCATCAAGCAGGTCGAGTCGGCGATCGCGTCGGGCAAGAAGGCCGACGCCGCGGAAGCGCTGAAGAAGGTCCAGCCGGAAATGGCGCGCGGCGTCGCGCGTGGAGTTATCCACAAGAACACGGCCTCGCGGAAAATTTCCCGCCTGTCCAAACGGGTTGCCTCGCTCGGCTGAAAACAGCCCTCAAAAAGCCGCTGTAACGGGCCGTCGGGCGACCGGCGGCCCGTCTCGTTTTGAGACCGGCAAAAAATGCAGCAATTCCCGCGATTCGCGCATCCGTTAACGCTGGGATAATCAAGAAATCGGCGAATTTCAGCCAATTTGCCCCACTTTCGGCCTGTTTCCTCTGTCAAGGCCTTTTATTGTGCATTCTGAAAAAACGGCACTTGCATGCTGTCGGCGAGCGCCTCACAAAGGCCTTTCCGGGCGCGAATCCGCGCCGGGGGCAAGAGAGATCGGAAACCAGCCGCGCGCGACTCGGGTCACGCGCAACGGGATCCTGTTGTCTCTTGAACGGGGCGAGACGAGGGAGGCGCGGAAAAGTGCATGCGGGAGGGGCGAATTCGTCCGTTGAACTAGCAGGGGCGCCGGTTTCGGCACCATTGGACGCCGCCTGGGAGTCGATCCGTAACGGCCTCCGACGCGATCTCGGCGCGCGCACCTTCGACGGGTGGCTAAAGCCCGCGGAGTTGGGAAGCTTCGAGCCCGACAGCGGCACGCTCGATCTCGTCATGCCAAGCCAGTTCATGGCCGATTGGGTACGCTCGCACTTCGGCGAACGCCTCGCTTTGGCCTGGAAGACCGTGCTTCCGGTCGTCCGTGACGTGCGAGTGATCGCCGCCGCCGACGCGCCGCGGCCGGCGCCGCTGTTGATCCTCGAAGAGGCTCCGCCGCCGGCGGAACGCGACCCGAACGCACCCAACTTCGATCCGCGCTACCGGTTCGAGACATTCGTCGTCGGCAAGGCCAACGAAGTCGCCGCAACCGCTGCGCGCACCCTTGCGACCTCGCCGACGGTCAGCTTCAACCCGCTTTTCATCCACGGCGGCACGGGCCGCGGAAAGACCCACCTGCTGCATGCGATCGGCCACGCCTTCCTCGCCCAGAACCGCGGCTCGCGCGTGGTGTCGATGTCGGCCGAAAAGTTCATGGTCGAGTTCATCCGTGCGCTGAAGGAAAACGACACGATCGGGTTCAAGCAGCGGCTCCGTAATGCCGACCTGCTGCTGATCGACGACGTTCAGTTCATCGCCGGCAAGGATTCCACACAGGAGGAATTCTTCCACACGATGAACGAGATCATTACCGCCGGGCGGCGGCTGGTGATCACGTCGGACCGCGCGCCGCAGGACCTCGACGGGATCGCGCCGCGAATCCTGTCGCGCCTGTCATGGGGCCTTGTCGCGGACATCAACGCCGCCGATTACGAGCTTCGGTTCAACATCATCTGCGCGAAGCTCGACGCGCTCCCGGGCGTCGACATGCCGCGCCCGGTGATCGACTTCCTCGCGCGCCGGGTGACCTCGTCGATTCGCGAACTCGAAGGCGCGCTCAACCGGATCGGCGCCTATGCGATGATGACCGGCCGTGCGATCGATGTCGCCTTCGTCGAGGAAGTGCTGGCCAATGTGCTGCGCGCCAACCAGCGGCGCATCTCGATCGACGAGATTCAAACGCAGGTCGCGGAGCATTACCGCATTCGCAAGGCCGAGATGACGTCGGCGCGGCGTGCGCGCGAAGTCGCGCGGCCGCGCCAGGTTGCGATGTACCTATCGAAGCAGCTGACGCCCAAGTCGCTGCCTGACATCGGGCGGCGCTTCGGCGGACGCGACCACACGACGGTGATCCACGCGGTGCGCCAGATCGAGAAGCTGCGCGCCAGCGACGCTGAGCTCGATGCGGATATCAGACTGCTGACGAGACAGCTGGAGGGCTGATCGCCCGCGGGCTTGCTCACTCGGCGAGCCCGCGCGGTCAGGGGGAGAGCTGGCCTTTCCGGTCGCCCCGAAACTACCGGAAAGGAATGGGCCCGCCGGAGCAATTCGGCGGGCCCGCCCATCCGGGGGAGCTGAGGCGGGATCAGGACGGTGCGGAGATGGGCGCGATGACGCCCGTCCCGAACCCCAGCGCGTCGAGGATGAAGGTCAGCACTCCCGCTGCGTAGGTCAGGGCAATGACGCCCGTACTGATGATCAGCAGGTTGAGGATGAGGCTGAAGACGGCCGCGATCGCCGCAACGATCGCAAGCGCGCCATCACGATAGATCAGCGCGAGTCCGAACAGGACGATTGCCGCAGCCGGCGCGAAGTGAAACAGGGGGATCGGCACCGCCGCGACCAGTGCGAGTAGGAAGCAGAGGCCGCCGATGATCCGCGTCGCGACTGGTCCCGTGAAAGTTGAAATGCGTGGCTTGAAAATCCGCTCGATGCGAACCTCGAGCCATGCCATCTTACCGACCAGCCGCCCAAGCTCCTGCTTCGTCACGCCCCGCCGCTCGAGCTTGCGTGGGAACCACGGCGTCGCGCGGCCCATGACCATCTGCGCCGACACGACGAGCATTGGGAGCGCGAAGAAGACGCTTGTCAGCGGCGGCAACGGAAGAAGGTCGATTGCTCCGAAGATCAGCAGCAGCCCGCCCCAGGCGCGCGCATGCAGCTGCGCCGCAAGGACCGAGAAGCTTAGCCGGTCCGGACCGTCTTGCGCGATGATCTGAGCCAGGCGCTGCGACAGCGGCAGCATCCGCGACGGACGCGGCTGATTTCCTGCGATGTCCAAACCGGCGGTTCCTGTCAGCCGAGTCCCACCGCGGCTTTCGCTTCGGCGAGAACCGGCGCTCCGAGATCCCGAGCGCGGGCAGCGCCGGCGGCGAGGATTCGGTCGAGCTCGGCGGGATCGCGCCGGAGTTCGTCGAGGCGACCGCGGATCGGAGCAATGAGGTCGACCAGCAGGTCCGTCAGCGCAGGCTTGAAGGCGCCGAAACCCTGGCCCGCGAAGCGCGCGAGTATCTGGTCGATGCTCTCGCCGGTAACCGCGGCGTAGATTCCCACCAGATTGCGGGCCTCCGGGCGGCCTTCCAGCGCTTCCGCATTGTCCGGGAGCGGCTCTGGATCCGTCTTCGCCTTGCGGATCTTTTGCGAGATCAGGTCGTCGCTGTCGGTGAGGTGCACGCGGCTCATTTCCGACCGGTCCGACTTCGACATTTTCACGGTTCCGTCCCGAAGGCTCATCACCCGCGCCGCGGTGCCGCCGCCGATGTAGGGTTCGGGCACGACGAACAGCTCGACATCGTAGTCGTTGTTGAACTTGAGGGCGATGTCACGCGTCAGCTCGATATGCTGCTTCTGGTCCTCGCCGACGGGCACGTGGGTAGCCTGGTAAAGCAGGATGTCGGCGGCCTGGAGGACCGGATAATCGAACAGGGCGACGGACTTGCCTTCGCGGTCCTTGCCGGCCTTGTCCTTCCACTGGGTCATCCGGTTAAGCCAGCCCATGCGGGCAGTTCCGTTCAGGATCCAGCAGAGCTCCGCATGAGCGGGGACGGCGCTCTGCGCGAACAGGGTGGATTTCTGAGGATCGATCCCGCTCGCGATCAGGGCTGCGGCCATTTCACGCACGCTCGCCCGCCGTTCGGCCGGGTCCATATATTCGGAGAGCGAATGCAGGTCAGCGAGAAAGTAGAGGCACTCCACCTCGTCCTGCATCCGCACCCAGCGCAGGATCGCGCCCAGGAGGTTGCCGAGGTGGAGCCCGCCGGTGGGCTGGATTCCCGAAACGACGCGCATTTTCGAAGGATCAGCCGGCATCGGTGTAGCGCCTCCTGCGCTGGACGAGCGATTTCAACTCCTCCTTGTCGGTGCCGCCCAGCACCCAGACGAGCGGAAAGTAGACCGCCATGCCGCCGCCGACGATGGCCGCCACACCCGCGATGCGCTGTACGAACGAGCCGTCGAACCAGCCGGCAAGAGCATGGCGAATCGCGAACAGCGCGACGGCCATGGCTGCGGCGGCGAGCAATTGCCGCGCAATGCGCGATGCCAGCCAGGCTTCGACGCGGAAGTGGCCGCGGCGATGGAGCAGGACGTAAAGGATCGCGCAATTGAGCCACGAGCTGAGCGCAACCGCGGCGGCGAGGCCGCCGATCCCGAACGGAGGGATCAGCGCGAAGTTGAGGATGATGTTCGCCACCAGGACGACGACCGCGATCTTGACCGGCGTCGCAGTGTCGCGGCGGGCGTAGAAGCCGGGGGTCAGCACCTTCACCAGCACATAAGCTGGTAAGCCCAGCGAGATCAGAGACAGGGTCAATGCCGTGAAATGGGCATCCCGAGCATCGAAGCGGCCGGCCTCGAAAATGGCCGAAACGAGGGGGAGCGCGCTGACCGCGAGCGCGAGCGCCGCCGGCAGGCACAGCAGCATCGCGAGCTCGGCCGCCTGCCCCTGGACCCGCGCGGCCTTGTCATCCTCACCGATATCGACGTGCCGGCTGACCTGCGGGAGGATGGCGGTGCCGATTGCTGCGCCGATCACGCCGAGCGGGAGCTGGTTGAGACGGTCGGCATAGTTGAACCAGCTAACCGCGCCCGTGCCGATCCGCGTCAGGAAGAAAGTGTCGATGAAGACGCTGACCTGATAGACGCCCGCGCCGAGCGTCGCCGGGAGGACGACGCGGATGAACTGGCGGACGCCCGGCGTGAGCCTGGGCCGCCGGATCTTGAGGGTAATTCCGGCGCGTTTGCACGCGGCAATCAGAAGGACGAGCTGCAGGATTCCGCCGATCGTTACTGCCGCGGCGACCGCCGTCGCAGTAATCGCGCCTCCCTGGCGGAAGGAGATCAGGGCAACCAGCATCGCGAGGTTCAGCAGGGCAGGGGCGAACGCCGCCGCGGTGAAGCGCGCCAGGCTGTTGAGGATTCCGGAATAGAGCGAAACCAGGCTGATCAGCAGCAGATAGGGGAAGGTGATCCGGGTGAGGAACGTGCCGAAAGCGAGTTGCTCCCCGTGCCATCCGGTGATCGCGTAGATGAACAGCTTCATGGCGAGCATGAAGAGGAGCGTGAACAGGATCAGCGTCGGCAGGAAAACCGCGAGCACTTCCTCCGAGAAGCGCTTGGCTTCGGCTTCCCCGCCGGACTGGAGCCGCTGGCTGTAGAGGGGGACGAAGCCGGCCGAGAAGGCGCCCTCGCCGAACAGCCGCCGGAACGTGTTCGGCAGCCGGAAGGCGACGTAGAACGCATCGGTGTAGACGCCCGCGCCGAGGATGCGCGACATCAGCATCTCGCGCAGGAAGCCGGCGATGCGGCTGACCATCGTCAGCCCGCCGATCGTGCCGGTGGCTTTGACCAGGTTCATGCGTCGCTCGGCCGCGACGGGATCACGCCTGCGTTGGCGTTTCGGTAGGTTCCTGTCCGCCTGCGCCGCCTGCGCCGCCCGCGCCCTGCTGGGCCTGAAGCTGCGCCATGTAAGCCGCGGTGAAGTCAATCGGGTCGAGCAGGAGTGGCGGAAAACCGGTGCTCGAAACTGCCTCGGCGATGATCTGGCGGGCGAAGGGGAAGAGCAGGCGCGGCGCCTCGATCAGCAGGAAGGGCTGGAGCGCCTCCTCGGGCAGGTTGCGCAGGCCGAACAGCCCCGCGTAGCTCAGGTCGACGACGAAATGGACGCCGTTCTCCGAACGCGCCGAGACTTCGATCTTCAGCGTCACTTCGTGAACGTCTTCCGCGGCCCCACCGACAGCGATGTTGAACTGCACGTCGAGGCCCGGCTGCACCTGCCAGGAAAAAACCTGTGGGGCGCTCGGATTTTCGACCGACAGGTCCTTGATGTACTGCGCGAGGATCGAAACCTGCGGTTCGCTGCTGTTCTCGCCCGAGCCGTTGCCACCCGGAACCGGTTCCTGATCCGCCATTTAATGCCGTCCTTGCAAGCTGTTGCGTCGTTTAGGGAGCCGCCGCATGAGGGCGGCACGTTAGCCCGGTGCGCCTAGCAGCCGCAAATATGAGGCGCAATGCCGCCTCGTGCGTTTGCTGGTGTTGGAATATTTACGCGCCGCGCACTATGTTGAAGCGGAATACGATGGGATTCTCCAATTGACCGTCATTGTCATCCTTGCCCTGGTTGCCTTGTTCATCGGGCTGCGCCTCTACAGCGTGCTCGGCGAGCGAACGGGGCATGAACAACAGCCGATCTTGAAGCCGGCGGACCAGGACGCGCGCGTCGAGCCGCGGGTGACTCACCCGCCGGCGACGCCGCCAACCCCGGACAACGGCGCTGATCTCGCTTATGTGCCGCTTGCGGGACCCGGCGTGCGCGCAATCCTCGCCGCCGACCCGAGCTTCGACGTCGCCCGCTTCCTGGAAGGCGCGAAGGCCGCATACCGGCTGATCCTCGAGGCGTTCTGGAAGGGCGAACTCGACACGCTGAAGCCGCATGTCGATCCGCACGTCTATGAGACCTTCGAGACTGCGGTCGAGCAGCGCGCGAAGGACGGGCTGACGCTCGACAACCGGCTTGTGACGATCGAACAGGCGGTCATTTCCGAGGCGAACGTCGAACGCTCGGTCGCGCTTGTCACGGTCCGGTTCGAGGCCGACATCGCCGCGGTCACCCGCAACGCCGAAGGTCAGGTCGTCGCCGGATCGATGAGCGACGCAGTCCAAACGCGCGACCTGTGGACTTTCCGCCGCGATCTCGCCTCGCGCGATCCGAACTGGCTGTTGATCGAGACCGACGAGGAAGCGTGAGCTTCGCGTCACGCGCATTCGCGCTCGCCTCCGCCTTGCTCCTCGCCGCCTGCGCCGCGCGCCCGACCCCGCCGCCGGTCAGCCCGCCTCCAGTCACTCGACCCACCGTTCCGCCACCGGTTGTCCCGCTAACGCCACCGCCGCCGGCGAACGCGCTCGCGGCGGGCGTGGCCCTCGTACCTCCTGCTGCGACGATCTACGAGCAGTGGGCGGAGCGGGCGCTCCGGGCATTCCGCACGTCTTGCCCGGTGCTGATGCGTCGACAGGATCAGTCCGGCCTCGCCCAGGCGCAGGACTGGGCGCCGCTTTGCACCGAAGCCGCGACGCTCGCGCCGGAGCAGGCAACGACCTTCTTTCGCGACCGCTTCGATTGGGTTCGGGTGGGCGACGGAAAGGCGTTCGCGACGGGTTATTACGAGCCGGAAATCGAGGGATCGCGGGTGCCGCTGCCCGGCTATGTGCCGATCTACCGCCTGCCCAACGACCTCGTTCGCTGTACCAAGCAGGACGGCACGACCGGGCGCGGCCGCATCGACCCGACCGGCACCTGTGTGCTCTACTTTACGCGCGCCGAGATCGAGGACGGCGCGCTCGCCGGGCGCGGGCTCGAGCTCGCCTGGGCGAAGGACCCGGTCGACCTGTTCTTCCTCGAGATCCAGGGTTCCGGCCGAATCCGCATGTCCGACGGCAGCGTCATGCGCGTCGGCTATGCCGGCCAGAACGGACGCGAATATGTCGCAATCGGCCGGCTGTTGCGCGAGCGCGGAATCCTTCCGCCGGGCGGCGCCAGCATGCAGGCGATCAAGGCATGGATCCGCGCCAACCCCGACCAGGGACGCGCGCTGATGCGGGAGAACCTGTCCTACATCTTCTTCAAGGAGCTGACCGGCCCCGGACCCCTCGGCGCCCTCAATGTGCCGGTGACGCCGCACGGTACCGTCGCCGCCGACCCCAAGTTCGTGCCCCTCGGCGCGCCCATTTACCTCGCGGTGGACCGCCCGGAGGCTTACGGGCTGTGGGTCGCCCAAGACACCGGTGGCGCTATCAAGGGGCCGAACCGGTTCGACACTTTCTGGGGCGCAGGCCCCGAAGCGACGCAGATCGCCGGCGGCATGGCCGCCAACGGGGTCGCCTGGATCCTGCTGCCCAAGAGCGCCGCGGCCCGTGCGGTCGCTCACCCCTGAAGAAGCGGCGCTCTGGGCTCGCGTCGCCTCGACCATCCGCCCGCTGTCGCGCGCCAGGGAGCATGGGCGGACGCAGGACCAAAGACCCGCTGCCAGGACTGAGACGAAGCCTGTTGCCCCCCGTGCCGCGGTGCCGGCGAAATCGCCGCAGGTGCGCGATTTGCCTGGCACGACGCTCGACAGCAGCTGGGATCGGCTGCTGCGCAGCGGCAGCATCGCGCCGGAGCGGGTCGTCGACCTCCACGGGATGAGCCTCGACCGCGCGTGGCGGTCGATCGACGACGCACTCGACCAGGCGCTCCGCGGCGGCGAGCGCGTCTTGCTGCTGATCACCGGCCACCAGCGTTCGGGCGAGCCGCCGGTCCGGCGCGGCGCCATTCGCGCGGCAGTGCACGACTGGCTGGCGGCATCGCGGCACGCGGGGGAGATCGCAGCCGTTCGCGGTGCGCACCGGCGCCACGGAGGCGGCGGAAGCCTTTACATCGTGCTTCGCAAGCGCCGGGCGCGCTGACGCTTTCTTAACCCTGCGCCGGTAACGCCTGAGCGTGGGCGGGCATGCCCGTCGCGCGAGGCGCATACCGAGATGAAAGCAGGCACGGCCCAGAAGATCAGCAACGCGATCCTGTCGTGCATTGCCGGCTTCGCCTCCTTCGTCTTCTCGCTCATCGCGCTTCTCTACCTGACCGAGTTCGACGAGAAGATCGTGGCGGCTGTCGTCGCCGGTGCCTTCTGCCTGCTGATCAGCTATGTCGCGTCCGAGCGGCCCAACAGTGAAAGCGCCCGCGCCCTGGCCGCGCTCGGTGATCGACTGCTTGCCGTCGAGGACGGCGACCTGGTTTCGCCCGCGCCGGATTCGGTGCGACGCACGATGCCCAAGCTCGCCGCCGCGGTCGACGCGCTCTTCACCGAAGTGCGGTCCTCCATCGCCAATGCGCACGCGCTCGGCATGTACGATCCCGTTACGTCACTTCCGAACCGCCTTCATTTCCGCTCCGAAGCGGACAAGCTGCTCGGCGAAGCCGCCGAAGGCACGAGCGCGGCAATGCTGTTCGTCGACCTCGACCGCTTCAAGATGGTCAACGACAGCCTCGGCCATGCCCGCGGCGACCAGCTGCTGATCATGGTGGCCAACCGGCTGCGCGTCGTCGTCAACGCCGAGTTCGACGGCAATTCCCGGTCGCGGCCGCTGGTGGCACGCCTCGCCGGGGACGAATTCACAATCTTCTTCCCGGAGATCGGGTCGGTCGCCGAGGTCGAGCGGATAGCCCGCCGGATCGTCGCCGGAATCTCCGAATCGTTCGAGATCAGCTCCCACAGCATCGACATCGGTGCATCGGTGGGACTGGCCATTGCTCCCGACCATGGCACGAGCGTCGAATCGCTGATGCGCGCGGCGGACATCGCGATGTACCGCGCCAAGTCGGCCGGCGGCGGGCAGTGCTGGCTGTTCAACGCCGCGCTCGCCGCCGAGCATCAGGAGCAGATCGATACCGAGAAGGCGCTGACCGAAGCGCTCCAGCGCGACGAGTTCGTGCTCGCCTTCCAGCCGCAGATGAGCCTCGTGACCGGTGAGCTGTGCGGCGCCGAGGCGCTGCTCCGCTGGAATCATCCACGCGAGGGCATGCGCCTTCCGGCGAGCTTCATCCCCGTAGCCGAGCGGACCGGGCTGATCGCCGAGATTGGCGAATGGGTCGTGTCGGAGGTCGCGGCTACGCTCACTGCGTGGCGCGCGAGCGGCTTTGCGGACCGACTGTCATTCAACATCAGCCCGCGTCAGGTCGAACGGCCTGACTTCCTGTTCAGGCTCCGGCAGGCCTTTGCGGACGCCGAAGTGCCGATGTCGTTGATCGAGCTCGAGTTCACCGAGAGCGCGGCGATGCAGGTCAGCGCAGCGATCCTCGAGGACATTGCCGGGCTGCGGGCCCAAGGCGCGCGCATCGCGATCGACGATTTCGGAACCGGCTATTCGAACATCGCGCGGCTGCGTACGATGCCGCTCGACAGGGTGAAGCTCGACCCCTCGCTGATCGTCGATATCGAGAGCGACGAGAAGGCGCGAGTGATCGTCCAGGCGCTGATCCAGCTGATCAGGGGCGTCGGCTGCGAAGTGGTGGCGGAAGCGGTCGAGACCGTCGCGCAGGCCGACATCCTTCGGGCCATGGGCTGCGACACTGTCCAAGGCTTCATTTTCGCGCCCGCGATGTTCGAGGAGGAATTCCTCGCCTGGACGGCCAGCGGTCGACGCGCCGACAAGTCGGTGGCTTAGGCGAACACCTTCCGAAGGATGCGCTCGTAAATCCGCGAGAGAGCGCGGATATCCTCCACCGCCGCGCACTCCCCGACCTTGTGCATGGTCGCGTTCGGCAGCCCGAAATCGACGACGGGACAGAGCTGGATGAGGAAACGGCCATCGGACGTGCCGCCGCTCGTCGACAGCTCGGGCGCGATGCCGGTCTCTTCTTCGATCGCGGCGACGACCACATCGTAGAGCTGACCGGGCGGGGTCAGGAACGCTTCGCCCGAAATGCGCGCCGTCACCTTGGCTCCGGGCGCTTCCCGCTCGGCGATTTCCTCGACCAGCTTCACGAGGTCCCCACCACGGTGGAGATTGTTGAAGCGGATGTTGAGCTGCGCGGTCGCCGAGCCCGGGATGACGTTGCTCGCGTGAGTCGGCGTGTCGATGCCGGTGAACTCAAGGTTGGACGGCGGGAACTGCTCCGTGCCGTCATCGAGGTGGAACGAATCGAGCGCGGCGACCACTCGGGCGAGGGGGCCGATCGGGTTCTTCCCGCGGTGCGGGTAGGCGACGTGACCCTGAATGCCGGGTACCTCGATCCACATGTTGACCGATCCGCGGCGGCCGATCTTCACCGTGTCGCCGAGCCGGTCGACCGAGGTCGGCTCGCCGATCAGGATCATGTTGGGGCGGATTTGCCGCTCGTTGAGCCAATCGATGATGCGCGGCGTGCCGTAGGTGGAATAGCCCTCCTCGTCGCCAGTGATGAGGAGCGAGATCGTGCCGGGACGTGGCTCGACGCGCGACAGAGCCGCGACAAATGCCGCGATGGCGCTCTTCATATCGTTGGCGCCGCGGCCGACCAGCACTCCGTCCTGGACTTCCGCGCCGTAAGGGTCGCCGCTCCAGCCGTCGCCGGCAGGCACGACATCGAGATGGCCCGCGAAGCCGAAATGCGGCGACCCTTCGCCGCGCCTCGCGACCATATTCTCTGTCGGGCCATCGGGCGGCTCACCCATCACCCAGCGGTGGACTGTGAAGCCGAGCGGCTTCAACTCGGCTTCGAGGAGGTCGAACACTTCGCCGCTCGCCGGCGTCACGCTGGGGCAGCGAATCAGGGCGGAGGCGAGGGCAACGGGATCGATCGACATCGCTCCAGCCCTAGCAACCATCCTGTTGCAGGCAAGCCGCGCCGCTTCATCGAAAAGGGGGTTGCGCTTGCGCTACAAATGTAGCACGCTACAATTGTAGCACCAGCTTGTGCGTGCGTAACAGGGGAGTGGTTGATGCTAATGCGATGGTGGCTTCTTGGCGGCGCTGCGCTCATCGCGCCCGTGCAGGCCTCGGCACAGACGCCGGCGCCGTCGAGGGATCCCGCGGTCGCGCCCGCTTCGCAGGCGACGCTGGTAGCCGCCAAGCGCATCTATGTCGCGGCCGACTTCGCGCGCTTCGCGCCCAAGACCGCGTACGACATGCTCGTCCAGGTGCCGAGCTTCACCATCCGCACCACGGATGAGACCCAGCGCGGCCTCGGCCAGGCATCGGAGAACGTGCTGATCAACGGCGAGCGGATCGCCAACAAATCCGGCGGCGCGATCGTCCAGCTACAACGCACTCCTGCCGAGAGCGTCGAGCGGATCGAGATCGTCGAGGCCGCGAGCCTCGGAATCGCCGGGTTGCAAGGCCAGGTAGCGAACGTCATCATCAAGGAGACGACGAAATCGTCGGGGCAGTTCGAATGGAACCCGAGCTTTCGCGCGCATTATGCGAAACCGGAGTTCCTGGCGGGGCTGCTCAGCTACTCCGGCAAAACCGGTCCTGTCGATTACACGCTGTCGGTGGAGAATCAGCCTGGGCGCGGCGCGTTCGGCGGCCCGATCTGGATCTACGACCGCGACCACAACCTCATCGAGACGCGCACGGAAATATATCATTCCGAATACGACCGGGCGAACCTCCAGGGGAAGTTCGGGCTCGACGGGCCAGGCTCGTCCGCCGGCAATCTGACGCTTGCCTATACGCCGTACTGGAATCCCGGCGACCGCAAGGACCGGCGCGTCTCGCTCATCACGGGCGATACCAGCGCGCGGACGATCACGGTCAAGCTCAACGGCTATTATGCCGACATCAACGGTGACTATGAGCTCGCCGCCGGGCCGGGGCGCCTCAAGCTCATTGGCCTGCATCACTGGGAGCATGCGCCCGAGGTCGACACCAGCGTCACGACCTTCGGAAGCGGCGCGCCCGACGCCGGCACCCGCTTCAGCCGCGATGCCCGTCTCCGCGAGACGATCGGGCGCGGCGAATATCGCTGGAAGACCGGCAAGAACGACTGGCAGCTGACCGTCGAACGCGCCTTCAACTCGCTCGACCAGAAGGGTGCGCTGTTCGACCTCGGAGATGACGGCGAGTTCGTCGAGGTGCCGTTCCCCGAAGGGTCGGGCAAGGTAACCGAGGTGCGCTACGAAAGCATCGGGACGCTGAGCCGGCCGCTCGCATCGAACCTCGACCTCCAGGTGGCCGGCGGCGGCGAGCTTTCATGGCTGGACCTCATTGGCGACGATCTGCCCGCGCGCAAATTCTTCCGGCCGAAGGGCGAGGTCAACTTCGGCTGGCACCCGTCGAAGAGCTGGGACGTGAGCCTCAAGCTCCGCCGCCGCGTCGGCCAGATCGACTTTTACGACTTCATCTCGCAGCAGCAGCTGAACTCTGAGCGCGAAGACACCGGCAACCCCAACCTCGTTCCGCCGCAGAGCTGGGAAGTCGAAACCGAATTTGCGCACGACCTCGGCCGCTGGGGGAAGACGCGGCTCAACCTCCATTATTACCGCGTCGAGGACATCATCGACGTGATCCCGATCGGCGAGGATGGGCAGGGAATCGGGAATCTTCCGAGCGCCGACCGCCTCGGCTTCGAGAGCACGAGCACTTTGCTGTTCGATCCGATCGGCTGGAAGGGCGCGAAGCTGGATTTGACGGTGGGCGCCGAGCGTACACGCGTCCGCGACCCGCTTACCGGCGCGAAGCGCGCAATCACCGGCGTCCAGGACCGCTGGATGAACGCGCAGGTGCGGCACGACATTCCCGGCACGCAGATCGCCTGGAGCGCCTATCTCCAATACCGGCACTACTCGCGCTATTTCTATCTGACCGAAGTCTTCAGCAGCCAGGACCTGCCGTGGATCGCGGGCTTCTACGTCGAGGACAAGAACGTGCTCGGAACGACGGTGCGCCTGTCGGTCGACAATGTGTTCAACGGCCGGCACCTGCTCGACCGCACGGTGTGGGGAGGCTTCCGCGACCGCACGCCCATCGCTTTCATCGAAAAGCACAACCAGCTCGTCGGCCCGATCTTCACGCTGTCGGTGAAGGGGAATTTCTGAAGGGTTGGCTGGCCTGCCGCCGCAACGCCCGATGACACTTGAACGTTTGGAGATTCCGGACGATCGGTGAAAAACAATGTCATGGCACGAGCTGACTTGCCGTTCTTTCGCTCGTTATTGAGCCGCCGAGCGCGACCCGGCACTGGCAAGATCAAGCAACTCGATTGCACGCCTGACCTCCACGATAAGCAGTTCCTGTTCGTCTCCGGGCTGCACCGGTCGGGGACATCGATCCTGCACCGGCACCTTAGCGAGCATGACGACATATCGGGATTTCACGATACGGGCGCCCCTGAGGATGAGGGCCAGCACGTCCAGAACGTGTTGCCGACCGCGCGCGACCATGGCGGGCCGGGGCGATTTACATTCGACCCCCGAGCGCACATGCGCGAAGATGAAGCGCTCTCGTTGGAACGTGACTCGCGGGACCGCCTTTTGCGTCAGTGGGGCGCGCAATGGGATCTCGGCCGATCCGTTCTCGTCGAGAAATCGCCGCCGACCTTAACGCGCGCGCGCTTCTTCCAGGAGCTGTTCCCGAACTCTTCGTTCGTCTTCCTCGTGCGCCATCCCATCGCGGTGTCGTTCGCAACCCAGCGTTGGGCCCGAACTCCGCTTCACGAACTGATGCGGCATTGGTCGCGAGCCCACGAGTTGATGCTTGGCGATTTGGCCGGTCTGCGCCGTGCCCTGGTCGTCCGTTACGAGGATTATGTCCGCTCGCCCGCTTCGACGCTCGCGGCGATATATGACATGGTCGGTCTCGCGGCGAAGGTGCCGCAGGAGGAGACGTTCGACGCGAATCGACGCTATTTCGATCGATGGAACCAGTGCGCTGGCGAGGAGCCGGAAGTCTCCAGAGCCTTCGAGGACGAAAACAGTCCTGCGCGGCGCTTCGGCTATCTTGCCGATTCACCGTTCGTCGAGCGGAGTTGGGGCGGCCTGATCTGATGCCCCGCTGTACGGCGCAATATCGCCTCGCGATCGCTATTGCGGACCTGCCGGCTCTCTGGACAGCAGCCTGAATGCTCCCAGGATCGAGGTGTCCACCGACAGCCTCCGCCTGGCGTCGAGCCAGAGGATCACGTTCCAGCAGCACTGACCGGCAACGACGCCGATGGCCGTTCCGAGGCTTCCCATCGTCGGGGCAAGGATCGCAACGAGGGCAATGTTGATGATGAGCGCGATGGCCACGGCGCGCGTCACGCGTCGCTCGTGGCCCGTCATGTTCAACAGCGGCGCATTCGGTCCGGCCGCGGCGCCGAAGATTGCCCCGGCGGCGAGGACGCGAATGGTATCCGCCGCGGGCGCGTAGCTGCTGCCGAACACGAGCGCGAACAGCGGCCCCGCGGCGACCAGCAGCGGCAGTGACAGCAGTAGCACGCCCGCGAACTGGATGAGCGCGCTTGCAGTGACGACTTTTTGAAGCCGTGCTTGATCCCGTTCGGTATGCAATCGGGAGAACATCGGCAGCACGACGATATTCACGACCGTGAACGGTACCGTCAGAACGGCGGCCGTTGCGATGGACGCGCGGAACAAGCCGACCTCGGCCGCGGCGGCAAGAATCCCGAGCAGCAATACCGCGAGCTGCCGCTGCAACGTCATCACGGCATCGCCGAGCGCCATGGGGATCGAGGCCGCCAGCCAGCCGCGTGAATCAAGGCTCAGCTGCGCCGGTTTCTCGGCGGGCAAGCTGCGGGTTAGCCATCGGTGCGTCAGCAGAAGTGCCACTGCCGCGATGATCGAGTTCAGCGCCATTACCGCCGGCGCTCCGATCGCGACGCCCGCAACGAGGATCGCGAAAAGCAGGATTGCCATGGCGAGTGGCCGAAAGAGGACGTTGGCGAGCTGTCCCAGCACAACGCGGTGGAGTCCCCTCAGGCCCGCGCCGCGGATGGCCGCCAGCGGCAGGAGCGCGACCATTGGCGCGCCGCAGAGGATCGTCAGCCCCACGACCGGCGAGCCGTTCCGCCACGCAATCAACGCGCCGACTGCGATCAGGCCGGCGATCAGAGCGGAAATCCGCCCGCAGACCCGGTCCGCCCAGTGAAGCACTCCGAAAATCAGTGCGGGCTCGTTGCGCGACTGGGCGGCCGCGACCTCGCGCGTGACCAACTTGGGAATCCCGAACGTTCCGGGGATCATCGCCAGGGTGATCACCGCCATCGCGATTCCGTAATAGCCGTAGCCGGTTACACCGAGGCCGCGCGCGAGCTGGACGCCGACGAGGAAGGTCGCGATCATGCCGCCGAGCTGGACGGCGCCGCTTCCTGCCACTGACCGCACCAGGAACGGACCGAGGCCGCCGCCGGTGACGTACTTCCTGGCGCGGCTGATCCGCTCCTTCATCCCGGCCCTCACCCAGCACCCACTGCGCTGGACTGGAGCCTTGCAGGCGCAAGTCAAGAAGAACGTGCCTTTGCCGGCCATTGCTGCCACAAGGCCGCCGATGTGCGGCATCGCGGGTTTCGTCGGCGGTCAGTGGGGGCGCGGCGGGGACATTGCGGCGATCCTCGCGGGCATGAACCGGAGCATCCGTCATCGCGGGCCCGACCATTCGGCAGTGTGGATGGATGAGTCGGCGCGGGTCGCGTTCGCGCACAACCGCCTCGCCATCGTCGACCTCTCGCCCGCCGGCAACCAGCCGATGACGAGCCCGAGCGGGCGTTACGTGATCGTCTACAATGGCGAGATCTACAATCATCAGGAGATGCGCGACGAGATCAGTGCGAGCGGCGCCGCACCCAACTGGCGAGGCCATTCGGATACGGAGACGTTGCTTGCGGGGATCGATGCGTGGGGCGTGCGCGGCGCGCTCGAGCGCTCCTCGGGCATGTTCGCCTTCGCGCTGTGGGACAAGGCGGCGCACACGCTGACCCTCGCGCGCGACCGGCTCGGTGAGAAGCCGCTCTACTACGGACGGCAGGAGCCGGGCGCGCCGTTCCTGTTCGGTTCGGAGCTCAAGGCGCTCGCCGCGCATCCGCAGTTCCGGCTCGAGATCGACCGCGGCGCGCTGACTCTGCTGCTCCGCTACAATTACATTCCGGCGCCATTCTCCATCTATCGGGGAATCAGCAAGCTTCCCCCGGCTACCTTCCTGACGCTTCGCGACTGCACTGCCGAACCGGTCGTCGAAGAATATTGGTCGGGCGCGGCAGTGGCCGAGGCAGGCGTCGCGAACCCGCTCGAGCTCCGCGACGGCGAGGCGATCGATGCGCTCGAGCAGCGGCTCGAGACGGCAATCTCACGGCAGATGATCGCCGACGTGCCGCTCGGCGCCTTCCTTTCGGGTGGGGTCGATTCCTCGACGATCGTCGCGCTGATGCAGAAGCTGTCGGCGAGGCCGGTGAAAACCTTCACGATCGGCTTTCATGAAGCGGGGTTCAACGAAGCCGAGCACGCGAAAGCAGTCGCACGGCACCTCGGCACCGATCACACCGAGCTCTACGTGACGCCCGCCGAGGCGCGTGCGGTGATTCCGAAGCTCCCGCACATCTATGATGAGCCGTTCGCCGATTCCTCGCAGATCCCGACGCACCTCGTCTCGGCGCTGGCGCGCGAACATGTGAAGGTGTCGCTTTCCGGCGACGGCGGCGACGAGCTGTTTGGCGGTTACAACCGGTACCTGCTGACGTCGCAGCTGTGGGGCAAGATCTCCGCTGTGCCGAAGCCGCTGCGCGCGGCGGCCGCGCGGGCGCTGACGGTTGTGCCGCCGGCCGCCTGGACGCGCTTCGGCGACGCCGCGGGCGGCATGCTGCCGAGGCTCGCGCGCGTGAACCGGCTCGGCGACAAAGTGCACAAGGGAGCGCCGCTGCTCCACAGCGGGTCCGTCGCCGACCTGTATGGCGGGATGATCTCGCTGTGGCGCGATCCGGAAGCGGTCGTGATCGGCGCCACCGAGCCGCCGTCGCAGGCGACCGGCCTCGCGCCACCGCTCGGGGGCTTGAGCGGGATCGAACGCATGATGGCGCTCGACATGCTCGGCTATCTTCCGGGCGACATCCTCGCGAAGGTCGACCGCGCGGCAATGGCCGTGTCGCTGGAGACGCGCGTGCCGTTCCTCGATCATCATGTCGTCGAGTTCGCCTGGCGACTGCCGTTCGGCCTCAAGATCCGCGATGGCGAGACCAAGTGGATCCTGCGACAGCTGCTCTATCGCCACGTACCGAAAACGCTGATCGAACGGCCGAAAATGGGTTTCGGGGTGCCGGTAGGCGAATGGCTGCGCGGGCCGCTGCGCGACTGGGCCGAGGCGTTGCTCGACGAGCGGCGGCTCCGCACCGAGGGATTCTTCCGGCCCGAGCCGATCCGCCGGATGTGGGCGACGCATCTCGGCGGGACGATGGACGAACAGTATCGGCTGTGGGGCGTTCTCATGTTCCAAGGCTGGCTGGAAGCGAACGCCGGCGCGTCCGCTTCGCCGACGGCACCAGTCCTGGCAAGCGCCTCCTGAGCCTGCCGGAGAAGGGAAGTTCAAGTTTCCGAATGAACGACGCGTCCGTGCATTTCTGGACCGCCTCCGACGGGGTGGAGCTTGCCTGGCATGAGGTGGGGCAGGGGAAGCCGGTAATCCTCCTCCACGGGCTGTTCTCCGACGCGACCATGAACTGGATCAAGTTCGGGCACGCCGACCGGATCGCGGCCGAAGGGTTCCGGGTAATCATGCCCGACCTCCGTGCGCACGGGCAAAGCGGCAGGCCGCACGGCGAGGCTTTCTACCCGCGCGGAATTCTGGCGCGCGACTTGCGCGAGCTGGTCGCCCGGCTCGAGCTGACCGAATTCGATTTGGGAGGCTTTTCCCTCGGCGCACGCACGACCGTTGAGGCCGTCGGAGAGGGCATGCGGCCGCGGCGCGCGGTGCTCGGCGGCGCCGGCCTCGAAGGACTGCGCAACTGGAAGCGGCGGAAGAACTTTTTCGTCGAGGCGATCGCCTTGTTCGACAGCGTCCAGCGCGGCGACCCGCACTGGCTCTCGATCCAGTTCATGAAGAGCCAGAAGGTGGATCGTGTTGCATCCGCCCAGTTGCTCGAGAGTTTCGAGGACGCGTTCGTGGAATGGCTCCAGGCCTTCACGATGCCGACGCTCGTCGTCTGTGGCAGCGAAGACGATGACAACGGCTCGGCGGAGGAGCTTGCCAATGTGCTGCCGCATGCGGTCTTCGAGGAGGTGCCCGGCACGCACATGAGCTCCGTCACCAAGCCCCAGCTGGGCGAGGCGATCGCCAGCTTTCTCGCGCGTTGACTAAGGGGCGCACACCTTTCACTCCTGTGTCACGCCAAATCGAAATCTAAGGGGAGTTGTTCCGATGAGGTTTGCTGCGTCTGTTTCACTAGCAGCGCTGGCTATTGCCGGTTGTGCAACCAATCCGCCGGCGACGGCCTCCTATCCTCCCGGGAGTGCCGGTGAGGCGTTGGAGAGCGCTGAAGCTGCTCAAAATGCCGCGGGTGAGGCCGCCGACGCTGCGAATTCATTGCCGTTCCCGCTCACGCCGCAGGGCGCGCAGCAATTCATCGCGGCAGCGGAGAAGGATCTCGGCGATTTCAGCGTGATCGGCGGCAGGGCGGCGTGGGTGAATGCGACCTACATCACGGACGACACCGATGCGCTCAGCGCCTATTTTGGGACGATCGGGACCGAGAAGGGCGTCAAATATGCCTCGCAGGCGGCGCGCTACGCCGAGGTGCAGGGGCTGGACGCGGACACCGCGCGCAAGCTCAACATCCTTCGCGGCGCG
The DNA here is from genome assembly GCA_035700945.1 of Sphingomicrobium sp. Taxonomy (GTDB): domain Bacteria; phylum Pseudomonadota; class Alphaproteobacteria; order Sphingomonadales; family Sphingomonadaceae; genus Sphingomicrobium. The sequence continues at coordinate 25,381 of DASSOE010000080.1, forward strand.
CTCGTGCTTGCTGCGCCGACGACACCCGGTGCGGCCGCCGAGCTCAACGAGATCGCGACGCGGCTGCAGTCGACCTACGGCAAGGGCCGCGCGACGCTCGACGGCAAGCCGATCACCGGCGACGTCGCCGAGGAGAAGATGGGCACGCTCCGCGACCCGGCCAAGCTCAAGGAGGTGTGGACCAGCTGGCACGACAATGTCGGCCGGCCGATGCGCGCCGATTATGCGACAATGGTCGGGATCGCCAACCAGGGGGCGAAGGAGCTCGGCTACGCCGACACCGGCGCGATGTGGCGCTCGCAGTACGACATGAGCCCGGAAGAATTCTCCGCGATGTACGACCGGTTGTGGAACGAGGTAAAGCCGCTCTACGACCAGCTCCACTGCTACACGCGGACCAAGCTCAACCAGAAGTACGGCGATTCAGTCCAGCCGGCGACGGGGCCCATCCGCTCCGACCTTCTCGGCAACATGTGGGCGCAGGAGTGGGGCAATATCTACGACATCGTCGCTCCGAAAGGCGCAGGCGATATCGGATACGACCTCACCGGCCTGCTCGAGAAGAAGGGCTATACGCCGGTCGAGATGGTGAAGACCGGCGAGCGCTTCTACACCTCGCTCGGTTTCGCACCGCTGCCGGAAAGCTTTTGGGAGAAGTCGCAGATCACTCGCCCGAGGGACCGCGAAGTCATTTGCCACGCGTCAGCCTGGGATGTCGACAATCTCAACGACCTTCGGATCAAGATGTGCACGCACGTGAACGCCGACGATTTCGTGACCATCCACCACGAGCTCGGCCACAATTTCTACCAGCGCGCGTACAACCAGCAGCCGTACCTGTACAAAAATGGCGCCAACGACGGCTTCCACGAAGCGATCGGCGACTTCATTGCTTTGTCGGTGACCCCGCAATATCTCGTCCAGATCGGTCTGCTCGACCAAAGCAAGGTGCCGAGCGCGGACAAGGACGTCGGGCTTCTGCTGCGGCAGGCCATGGACAAGGTTGGGTTCCTCCCGTTCGGGCTGATGGTCGATAAGTGGCGCTGGGGCGTGTTCGACGGCTCCATCCCGACCAGTGGCTATGAGAAGGGCTGGAACGACTTGCGGCTCCAGTACCAGGGGATCGTCCCGCCGGTGCCGCGCACCGAGGCCGATTTCGACCCTGGCGCCAAATATCACGTGCCGGCGAACACGCCTTATGCGCGCTACTTCCTTGCTCGCATCCTCCAGTTCCAGTTCTACAAGGCCGCTTGCGACATGGCCGGATGGAAGGGGCCGCTGCATCGCTGCAGTTTCTACGGCAACAAGGAAGTCGGCCAGCGGCTGCAGCAGATGCTGGCGATGGGTGCCTCGCACCCGTGGCCCGACGCGCTCCAGGCGTTCACCGGCAGCCGGGAAATGTCGGGCAAGCCAATGCTCCAATATTTCGCGCCGCTCCAGGCCTGGCTGGAAGAGCAGAACCGCGGCAAGCAGTGCGGCTGGTAGACGGGGCAAGAAAAGGGGCGCCCATGGGCGCCCCTTGAAACTCGCATTTCCGTAAGGTCAGGTATTTTGCGTCCGGGCGGCGCGTCCGCGCCCGCTCGGCGAACCTGTCGTGGTCGTTCCGATGCCGCCGCTGTGCGCGCCGAGGCTCGCGTTGCCGCCGCCGGTCTCGCTCATGCCGCGGTTGCGCGAGCCGGTGCTGCTGCGGCCGCGGGTGCCCGTCGAACGCGAACCCGTCGTCGAACGCGTGCGGGAGTTGGCGGCCGTGCCGGTATCGCCGGCGGTCGTCAGCCCCGCGGTATCGTCCATCATCGACGAATTGCCGCTGCCTGAGCGCATGCTGTCGGTCCATTCGCTGATCTGGTCGCCGAGCTGGCTGATCTGGTCGCTGATCTGGTTTCGGCGGTTCCACAGGAACACGCCGGCGCCGACCGCCGCAGCGGCTGTGGCCGCGGCTGCCATCGGACGCTCGCGCGCCATTTCCATTACGCCGTGACTCGATCGGCTGCTGCTGTCGCGGCCTCCGCCGCGGTTGCTCTGATTACTTTTCGGCATTTTATGCTCTCCTTCGAGATCGTTACGCTCTCAATGTCCTTCAACGATTGAAAGCGCCCGCCGTTCGCTGCCGTGCAGCGTTCAGCGGCGAGGAGAGGCCGGACAGCGGCGAAAGGTCAGGCAGTCGCCAGTTGGTCGAGCATATGCTCGGCGCTCGACGCGCGATATTCGCCCGGCGCCTCGACATTGAGCTGCTCGACGACGCCATCCTCAACGATCATCGAATAACGCTGCGAGCGCTTGCCCATGCCGAACTTGCTCGCATCCATGCCGAGTCCGGTCGCCTCCGCGAACTCGCCGTTCCCGTCGGACAACATGGTGATGTCTGCGCTTCCATCGCGTTGGTTCCAGGCGGCCATCACGAACGGGTCGTTGACGGAGATGCATGCGATCTCGTCGACGCCCTTGCCTTTGAGCTCGCTCGCCTTCTCCACATAGGACGGCAGGTGGCGCGCCGAGCAGGTCGGCGTGAAGGCACCCGGAACGGCGAACAGCGCGACCCTCTTGCCCTTGAAGAAATCGCTCGTGCTCGTCGGTTGCGGGCCTTCGGAAGTCGCGACCGTAATCGGTACATCGGGAAGCCGGTCGCCCACCTGGATGGTCATCGAATGTCTCCTTCGCGTCAGTCGAAACGGCAGATAGGCCCGCCACATGGCGCCCTCAAGCCTTGCCCGTCGCGCGGCTGCGTCCCATTGTCGCGCGCGATGATCGAACAGCCGAACTTCCTGTCCGGCAAGCTGCTGCTGGCGATGCCGGGAATGGCGGATCCGCGCTTCGAGCGCGCGGTGATCGCCATGTGCGTGCACGACGAGAACGGCGCGATCGGCGTCGGGATCGGTCACAAGCGCGCGGGGATCAGTTTTCGCGGGCTGCTTCGCCAGCTCGACATCGAACCGGGCGAGGCGCCGGACTGCGCAGTGCACCATGGCGGGCCGGTCGAGCCGGGCCGCGGCTTCATTCTCCATTCGACCGACTGGGGCGGTCAGGACAGCGTCCAGGTCAACGGCGACCAAGGGGAGATCTTCGCGATGACGGGGACCGTCGACGTGCTGAAGGCGATCGCCACCGGGAAGGGCCCATCGCGGTGGATCGCCGCGCTGGGCTATGCAGGCTGGGGCGAAGGGCAGCTCGAGGAAGAGATGACCCGGCACGGCTGGTTCGCGGCGCGCTCGGGCTCGAAGATCCTGTTCGACACGCCCACCGACGAGCGCTGGGCAGCCGCGTTCAAGGCCGAAGGCATCGATCCCCGCCTGCTCGCCAGCGAAACCGGCGCGGCCTAGGCGTCGGCGAGCTCGCCAAGCTCCTCGATCATCGGCCCGAGCCATTGGCGATAGGGCTCGGCCGAGCCGATGCTGTCGCGGTTGATCGGCCGGCGGACCTGCTCGCTGCTCGGCGTCGCGACCGCCTCGGACGAGAGGTGGAAATCCATGCATTCGGGCTCGTAGTCGAGGCCGAGGAACGCGAGCACCCTGCGGGTTTCCCGTTCCGCGTCGTCGACGAGATCCTCGTAGCGGACCTTGAGGATTCCGCCCGGCGCCGCCGCATCGACGGCCTCCACCATGCGCACGTAATCGCGGTAGAAGCGGGCGATCCGCCGCTGGTCGTTCGCGGCGACATTCCCCTGCGCGAACATCATCTTGAAGTTCGACCAGCAGCAGTCGAGCGCGTCGCGGCGCAGATCGATGATGCGGGCGTTCGGAAGCATCATCCGGATCAACCCGGAGCGGAACCAGTTGGGGTTCATCTTGTCGATGAAGCGCGGCTTCTCTCCGCGCCGGTAGTCGCGCGAGCGCTCAAGGTACAATTCCCCGAGCCTCGTCACTTCGTCCGCGCCCATCGTCGCCATCGCTTCGGCGGAACTCGCGCCCGACGAAGTCACGAGGCGCGCGATCACCGGAAGCTCACCGGCGGCTTCGATCTGCGAATGCCGGCTGAGAATCCGTTCGAGCAGCGTCGTGCCGGACCTCGGCATGCCGATAATGAAGATCGGAGCGTCGCTCTGGCACCCGGCGCCCGCGAGAGTCGCGAACCGTTGGGGCGTGAGCTTGCCGATGAGCTCGTCTACGTTTTCGGCATTTTCGGCGGCGTCGTCCGCGTGCTCGCGTGCGCGCAGGCGCTTGCCTTCGGAGAAATGCCGGAACGCGTCGGCATGATCGCCGCGCCGCTCCGCAAGCCTACCGAGTGCGATGTGCAGCGGTCCGCCGTGCTGCGGACTCTCGGCCCTGCTGGCGAGCGCTTCCTTCATGGTCTCGATGTCGGCGTCGGTCATCGCTGACGGGAAGTAGTTGGCGAGGCCCCACCAGGCGGCGCCGCTGTGCGGATCGACGCCGAGCGCGCCGCGGAACGCCTCTTCGCTCTCCTGCTTACGTCCGAGCATTCGAAGCATGTGGGCGCGGATGATCCAGGTTTCGATCTGGCTGCGGTCGATCTCGAGGACGCGGCCATAGATCTCCGCCGCTTTCTCCTGCTGGTTGGCTTCGGCGAGGAGGTCCGCCAGCTTGCGCAGTGCAACCAGGTTGCCGGGCTTGCGCGCTACCACGCCCTCGACCAGCGAAATTGCTTCCCCGACACGCGCCTGGAGCCTGAGGCAGTCGACAAAGAACATGATCGCACGAAGGAAACTCGGCGCCCGCTCGAGCACCTTTCGCAGCCGCTGCTCGGCGGCGTCGAGATGCCAGTTGGTCATGTCGATCTCGGCCGCCATGGTCAAAGCGAGCAGATTGTCCGGCTGCTTCGCAAGGAACCGCTCCAGCCCCGCCCGCGCATCGGCCTCGCGCCCGTCACGGCCGGCGACGGCCGCATCGTCGAGTTCGCGGATGGCGAAGCTCGCCTTGATCGCCGAGAGCTCCGCTTGCTCGGCCTCGTCGCGCCGCTCGAGGCGCCGCAAGGCCGCCGCGGCAAGCTGCAGCGCGCGCGGATCGGGCCCGGCGCGGAGCAGCGTTTGCGCTTGCTGCAGCGCGACCGCCGGGTGCTGCGCCAACAGCTTCTGGCCGTTCGCGAGCCCCTCCTCGAAGCTCCCGCCGCGGGTCTGCACCGGGGGACTGCTGACACTAGTCACATGAAATTCCCTGTGAATTGGTCGGCGCTCTACTAGACGAAACGCGTGGAGCGGCAACCGCGGAGCACATATAAGGATTTCTTTATATTTGCCTTGCGGGTGCAGTGCCGCTAGGGCGGCGACGCGCCCGCGACGGCGCCCTTTGCATCAATCGATCCGGAGACCCTCGACGTGGCCACGCAGGCTGACACCCGTTTCAACGACTTTGTCGTGAAGGACCTCGGCCTGGCCGATTTCGGCCGCAAGGAAATCGAGATCGCCGAGACCGAAATGCCGGGCCTAATGGCGCTCCGCGAAGAATTCGGCGCGTCCAAGCCGCTCAAGGGTGCGCGCATCACCGGCTCGCTGCACATGACCATCCAGACCGCGGTGCTGATCGAGACCCTGGTCGAGCTCGGCGCCGAGGTGCGCTGGGCGAGCTGCAACATCTTCTCGACGCAGGACCATGCCGCCGCCGCGATCGCCGCGCGCAACATCCCCGTGTTCGCGATCAAGGGCGAGACTCTCGAGGATTATTGGGAGTACGTCGTCAAGATCTTCGACTGGGGCCGCGACACTACCGCCAACCTGATCCTCGACGACGGCGGCGATGCGACCATGTTCGCGCTGTGGGGCTATCGACTCGAGCAGGGCGAGGAGCTGTTCGCGCCGTCGAACGAGGAAGAGGAAATCTTCGTCGCCACGCTCAAGCGCTTCCTCGCCGAGCGGCCGGGCTATCTCACCAGGACCGTCGAGACGATCAAGGGCGTGTCGGAAGAGACGACGACCGGCGTCCACCGGCTCTACGACCTCGCCAAACAGGGCAAGCTCCCGTTCCCGGCGATCAACGTCAACGACAGCGTCACCAAGTCCAAGTTCGACAATCTCTATGGCTGCAAGGAATCGCTGGTCGACGCGATCCGCCGCGCGACCGACGTGATGCTGGCCGGCAAGGTCGCCTGCGTCGCCGGATACGGTGACGTCGGCAAGGGCTCGGCCGCGTCTCTCCGAAACGGCGGCGCGCGCGTGCTGGTGACCGAGGTCGACCCGATCTGCGCGCTGCAGGCGGCAATGGAAGGCTATGAAGTCGTGACGATGGAGGAGGCTACCAAGCGCGCCGACATTTTCGTCACCGCGACCGGCAACATGGACGTGATCACGCTTGACCACATGCGCGCGATGAAGAACATGGCGATCGTCGCCAACATCGGCCACTTCGACAGCGAGATCCAGATCGGCGCGCTGGCCAACATGAAGTGGACCGAGATCAAGCCGCAGGTCGACGAGGTCGAATTCCCGGACGGCAAGAAGATCATCGTGCTGGCCAAGGGCCGCCTGGTGAACCTCGGCTGCGCGACGGGCCACCCGAGCTTCGTAATGAGCTCGAGCTTCACCAACCAGGTGCTCGCCCAGATCGAGCTGTGGACCGGTGCGGACAAATACAAGAACGAGGTCTATGTGCTGCCCAAGCACCTCGACGAGAAGGTCGCGCGCCTGCACCTCGACAAGCTCGGCGTGAAGCTGACGGAGCTCAGCGACAAGCAGGCGGCCTATATCGGCGTGCCGCAGCAGGGGCCGTTCAAGCCCGATCATTATCGCTACTGATATTCCACGGACGGGCGGTTCTATTCGACCGGCGGCGACTGTCGCCGGCCCGACATAAAGCTGAATGTTGCATTAATGCTACAGCGGACGGGATTCCTTACCTATCGTTAAGTCCTTCTGTTGCCACGCTTCCGAGCTTCGGTAAGGCGGTTCCCATACCTTTGGAGGGGAACCCTGAAAATGCGTCTTTTGTCATCCGCTTCCCGATTCACCCTATCCGCGTCCGTGATCGCGCTGGGTGCGGCGTGGGCGAGCCCGGCTTTTGCCCAGGCCCCTGCGCCCGCTCCCATGCCGGAAAGCTGCGCCAACATCGCCGACGCCGCCGCCAAGCAGGCGTGCGCCGACGCCGCTGCCGCGCAGGTCGATCCCAATGCAAACCAGGGCGTCCTCGAGACCAGTCCGACGCGGGGCGGCGTCGCGAGCGCGCAGTCGACGGCAGCGGGGGACACCGCGATCGTCGTCACCGGTTCGCGCCTGCACCGTGACGAGCGGTCGAGCCCCGACCCGGTCAGCGTCATCGACCCCAACGTCCAGAACCGCGAAGGCCGGCTCAACACCGCCGAGATCCTCCAGACCTCGCCGCTTGCGCAGGGGTCGACCCAGATCACCTCGGCGCTGTCGACCAACTTCGTCATCAACGGCGGTGAGGGCGTCGAGAATATCGACCTTCGCGGCCTCGGCCCGAGCCGCACCCTGGTGCTGCTCAACGGCCGCCGCGCGGGTCCCGCCGGCGTCCGCGGCGGCGTTTCGGCGTTCGACCTCAACGTCATTCCCCAGGACGCCATCCAGTCCGTCGAAATCCTCAAGACCGGCGCCTCGTCGATCTACGGTTCGGACGCGATCGCGGGCGTCGTCAACCTCATCACCAAGAAGGACCTGCGCGGCCTCCAGGTCCGCGGCTTCACCAACTTCCCGACCCACGGCGCGGGTGAGGAAGTCAGCCTTTCCGGCCTGTACGGCCTCGGTCTCGGCGACCGCGGCCACCTCATGGTCAGCGCCAACTACTACAAACGCAACGCGCTGACTCGCGGCGACCGCGACTTCCTCGGCTGCGAAGAGTACAACATCACCAGCGAGGCGACCGGCGAGCGCGTCGACCCGATCAACCCGAACACGGGCGACCCCCTGTGCGGCCTGACGGTCAACGACTTGCTGTTTGTCAGCGATTTCTCGGTCAACAGCGGAATCGGCGGATCGCGCCTCATCTACGGCAATCCTTCCAACCTCTGCGGACCCATTGTTCCCGCCATTCCGGGCACTCCGGCTGGCAGGGACGTTTGCCGCAATCTCAACGACGCGGGCTTCACTCGGCGCGGCATCACCGCAATTCAGTACAACCGTCCGGGTCAGAACCTCGACAAATATCTCGGCGGAATCCTCGCTGATCCGATCGATCCGTTCCAATTCGGCATCGCGCCCAACTTCTTCCCGGTCGGTTCGTTCAACGGCGTCGGCGCGGCGCTGGAGAACGGCTACAATTCTCAGCTCGATCAGGATTCCATCATCCCGGCAACCAAGCGCTTCACGATTTATGGTGAAGGCGGGTACGATCTGACGGACAACGTCAGCCTCTTCTTCGAAGGACTCTACAACCGCCGCAAGACCAACACGACGGCGCACCGGCAGCTGTTCTTCAACCAGTTCACCGGCAATGCGCCGACCGTTTACACGGCGATTTACGGTGGCGGCTATTATCTGCCGTACTTCTTCTGCGACAACGTCACCAATCCGGATTGCGTCAATGCAAAAGGCGATCCGTTCAACACCGAGTTCACCGGCGAGCAGCTGATCGAGCCGATCGTCCTTGCGCCGTTCAACTCGAGCACGGACGTCAAGTATCTGCGCGGTCTTGCAGGCGCTCACGCCGACCTCGACCACATCCTCCCGCACGGCTTCGCCGACTTCTACTTCCAGCACAGCCGCTCGGATGGGGATTATTCGCGCGACATCATCTTCCGCGACGCGGTCGAGTTCGGCGTTGCCGAATTCCGCACGCAGAAGTGCGAAGGCACGCTGACCGCCATTCGCGGCATTCCGTGCGTTGATATCGATTATACCGACCCGCGCGTTCTCTCCGGCAACTTCACCCCCGAGGAGCGGGCCTTCCTGTTCGGCATCAACAAGGGCAACACGCTGTACAAGCAGGACACGGCCGAGCTCTCGTTCGGCGGCGACGCGTTCCAGCTGCCTTACGGCGCGCTCAAGTTCGCTCTCGGCGCGCAGTGGCGGCGTGATTCGATCCGCGACGTTCCCGGCGAGGCGGTCGATCCCGACCTGATGGACAACATCTGGGGCAGCACGACCGCCGGCATCACCGCAGGCTTCGAGACGACTAAGGAAGTCTTCGGCGAAGTCGAACTCCCGCTCCTCAAGAACCTGCCGTTCGTGCAGAATCTGACGCTCAACGGCGCGGCGCGCCTGACGAATACCTATGCCGAGCGCCGCGACGGTGAAAACGAGTCGAACAAAGGCAACTGGACGTACAAGCTCGCCGGCAACTACTCGCCGACGACCTGGCTGCGCCTGCGCGCCACCTACGGCACGTCGTTCCGCTCGCCGGCGCTGTTCGAGGAATTCCTCGCCGACGAATCGGGCTTCCTTGGACAGGGAATCGACCCGTGCATCCGCTATGGTCAGTCCGACAATGCCGAGATTGCCGCGAACTGCGCATCGCAGGGAATTCCTGACGATTACAACGGCGCCGGACCGTCGGTCGAAAGCTTCTCGGGCGGTGGCGTCGGTCACTTGGAACCCGAAACCTCGAAGGCTCTGACGCTGAGCGCCATCTTCACGCCGGACGGATGGCTGTGGAGCGGCGGACAGTTCAGCTTCGCGGTCGATTATGTCGACATCAAGGTGAAGAACCAGATCACGCAGCTTGGCGGATCCAACATCCTGGCCGGATGCTACACGTCGGAGAACTTCCCGAACGATCCGCTCTGCTCGCTGTTCACGCGCGCTCCGGCGGACGCGCCGAACGAGTTCAACATCGAAACGGTCCAGGATCCGTACCTGAACATCAACCAGCAGGCGAGCAAGAGCATCGACTTCACGACGCGCTTCCGTCAGGATCTCGGCAATCTGGGTTCGCTCTCGTTCCTCGGTCAGGCTACCTACCAGTTCAAGGACAAGTTCACGCTGTTCCAGGGCGTCACGACGACCAACAACGGTCGCGCTGGCGATCCGAAGTGGGTGGCGGACTTCAACCTGAGCTGGACCAAGAACCCGGTCACGCTGACCTACGGTCTGAACGTCATCGCGAAGACCAACAACTTCCACGATCTCGAGGATGTCGGCGGAGCGAACCTGACCTCGGGCAACTGCCTCGGGACCGCATCGGCTTATGCATTCCTGGGCGGTCCGTATTGCCCGGTCTACAAGCTGCCGCGGGTTGCCTATCACAGCCTGTCGGGCGAGATTCAGGTCACGCGCGACATGAGCTTCCTGATCGGCATGTCCAACATCTTCGACAAGAAGCCGCCGCGGGTCTCCAACTTCGGAGCGGCGATCAGCGCCTTCGCGAACGTGCCGCTGAACGGAAGCTATTACGACTATTTCGGCCGTCGCATCTTCGTCAGCGTCAAGACCAAGCTGCCGAACTTCTAAGCGCAGTCCTGCTTGCAGGGCGGCTGAAGAGGCCGGAAACACTCAAGGGTTGGGGAGCAGAAGCGCTCTCCAACCCTTTGTTTTGACTTTACCTCCGCATATGACACGCTGATGGGCGAGGGGGCTGACGCGTGCCAGGGCTTGCGACGACAGGCGTGATTGCCGCCGCGCTTGCAGCGCTCTGGATCTGCGTCGCCGTGGCCGTCTCGCTCGTCGCCGCCCGCCGCCTGCGTCTTGCCGAGCGCGTGCTCGGCGCCGCGCGCGACCATGCGGTTTTGCTCGAAATTTCGCCCGCCCGCCCGTTGCTCGTGCGCCCGGACGGCGCAATCGAGACGGACGGCAGGTTGCAGCGCGAGCTGGGCCTCGGATCGCTGCCGAAGAAGATTGCCGACCTTGGCGGCAATGACAGCGGTATTCTTGCCAACGATCTCGCGGAGCTGAAGGGCGAAGTCGACGCCGCGAGGGCGTCGGCCGGCCGGATCGCGACGAAGGTGCGGGTCGCCGGCTCGTCGCGTGTGTTCGAGGTGCGCGGCGGCCCCGCGCCGGCGCCGGAGCCGCCGGGCACGCTCCTCTTGTGGTTCTTCGACCTGAGCACCCAGGAGGAAGAGCGGGCGAAGCTCGCGCTCCGCCTTCGCCAGACGGAAGCGGCGCTCGATTCGCTCACGCATCTGATCGAGGCCGCGCCCTTCCCGATGTGGTACCGCGGGCCCGACCTCAGGCTCGGCCTCGTCAACAGCGCCTTCGTCCAGGCGGTCGAGGGCAGGGACGCGCACGACGTGATCGAACGCTCGGCCGAGCTGATCGACGCGCAAGGCGAGGACAGCGCCGCGGCGACGGCGCGCGAAGCCCAGGAAAGCGGCCGGATCGTCTCCCGGATGCAGCCTGCCATCATCCACGGCGAGCGGCGGATGCTGCGGATCGTCAACGTTCCGCTGTCGACCCGCGCGGTCGCCGGCTTCGCGGTCGACGTCCAGGATCTCGAGGACGCGCGCGCCGAGCTTGCGCGCCACCGCGATTCGCAGCGCGAGCTCGCCGACCGAATGACCGCCGGCACGGCGCAGTTCGAGCCGGACCGGACGTTGAGCTTCTTCAACCGCCCGTTCGCCATGATGACCCAGCTCGATCGCGACTGGCTCGCCGAAAAGCCCGAATTCGACCGGGTGATCGACCGCATGCGGGACAACCAGCGGCTTCCGGAAGCGCGCGATTTCCCCGCCTGGAAGGAGGAGCGCCGGGGATGGTTCACCAGCCCGGAGGAAGTGATCGAGGAAGAATGGATGCTCCCGGGCGGCGATCACCTGCGGGTCGTCGCGCAGCCGCTTCCCGACGGCGGCCTGCGCCTGTTCCTCGAGGACCGCACCGAGCAGCTGCGCCTCGCGTCGGCTCGTGACACCCTGCTGCGGGTGCGGGCGGCGACGTTCGACAATCTGTTCGAAGCGATCAGCGTGTTCGCGAGCGACGGCCGCCTCTACCTGTGGAACCGGCGCTTCCTCGAGGATTGGGAGCTCGATGAGGAATGGCTGTCGACGCACCCGCGGGTCGACGAGCTGGTCCCGGCCATGGCCCGCAAGCTGGTCAATCCGACCGCCGCCGCGCAGATCCGCGAAATGGTGCGGCAGACCACCAACGAACGCCAGTCGGCCAGCGGTCGCATCAACATGACGGACGGGCGGCATTTCCAGTTCGCCGCGGTGCCGCTACCCGACGGCAACGCGCTCTTCACCATGGTCGACGTCACCGATTCGACCCGGATCGAATCCGCGCTCCGCGAGCGGGCGACGGCGCTCGAGGAAGCGGATCGGGTGAAGACCGATTTCGTCGCGAACATGAGCTATGAGCTGAGGACCCCGCTGACCTCGATCGGCGGGTTCGCCGAGCTCCTGGGCGGAGGATATGCCGGGGACCTCAGCACCAAAGCCCGGGATTATGTCGGCGCGATTCTGGAGTCGGTGGATCGGCTGTCGAAGCTGATTAACGACGTCCTCGACCTCACCACCGGGGAGGCGCGTGGCGCGCCGCTCGAGAAGGAGCGGGTCGACGTCGCCGGGCTTTGCCGCGCTGCCGTGGACACCGCGAGGCCGCGCGCCTCGGAGAAAGGACAGAAGCTGGAGGCGGAAATCTCGCCAAGCGCGGGGCATGTGTTCGGCGATGCGCGGCGCCTGCGCGAATCGGTCGAGCATGTGCTTCAGAATGCGATCGGCTACACTGACCGGAAGGGGAAGATTGCGCTTGCCGCGGAGGGTGACGAGAAGCAGGCGGTGATCCGGATCGGCGACAATGGTCCCGGAATCGCTCCCGGAGACATGCCGCGGGTGTTCGACCGCTTCCACCGTGTCAGCGACACCGCCGTTCGCGGCGAGGCCGCGCTCGGCCTGGGACTGCCGCTGACGCGCCAGTTCATCGAGGCGCACGGCGGCACGGTCGAACTCGAGTCGAAAAAAGGTAAGGGCACCACGGTGACCCTGACCATTCCTCGCGGCGCGCGATGATTCTCGAGGACGAAGGGGCGACAGCGCGTTTCGGTGCCGCGCTCGCAAAAATTGCCAGACCTGGGGACGTGATCACACTGTCGGGGCCGCTCGGCGTGGGCAAGACGGCGCTTGCGCGGGGTTTCATCGCGGCGCTCGGACACGAGAGCGACGTTCCGAGCCCGAGCTTCGCCATCGTCCAGCCCTACGACGAACTCGAGCCGCCGGTGTGGCACGTCGACCTCTACCGTATCGAGCGCTCGTCCGAGATCGACGAACTGGGACTCGATTCGGCGGCCGATGCCGTGCTGCTCGTCGAATGGCCGGAGCGGGCGGGGGTGAATGCGTGGCCGGAAGCACTCGCTCTGTCGCTCGAGGTCGCGCCGGACGGCCGGAGAATCTTGACAGCGAAGGTGCCCCGGTCATGGGAAGGACGATGGCCGCCCCGATGATTCCGCCTGCCCATGCGCCTGAATTCCTTGCCTCCTGCGGGTGGGGAGGGGCCGAGATCCTGCCGCTCGCCGGCGATGCGTCGTTCCGCCGCTACTTTCGGGTGGTGAACGGGGACCGCACTGCGGTGCTGATGGATGCGCCGCCGCCGTACGAGGACCCGCGGCCATTCGTCGCCGTGGCCGAATGGCTGATCGGCCGCGGGCTCACTGCACCGGAAATCCTCGCGCGCGACCTCGACAAGGGGCTGCTCCTGCTCGGCGACTTCGGGAACGCCCGGCTGCGCGAGACGCTCGATACGAGCCCAACGCGCGAGCGTGAGCTGTACGAGCTTGCGACCGATGTGCTCGTCCACCTGCACAGCCACCCCCCGATGGAAGGGCTGCCGCCGCACGGCATCGACCAGTGGCTCGACGAAGTGAAGCTGTTCACCGATTGGTATTGTCCGGCGGTTGGAGCAGAGGTGGACGCAGACGCCTTTCAGCGCGCCTGGCGCGACGTGCTGGAACCGGTGGCGAATGACGGTCTCGGCCCGGTCACCGTCCTTCGCGATTACCACGCCGAGAACATCATGCTGGTCGAGGGCCGCGACGGAGTGGCGCGTTTCGGCCTGCTCGATTTCCAGGACGCGCTCGCCGGGCACCCGGCCTACGATCTCGCCTCGGTGTTGGAGGATGCGCGGCGCGATGTCTCGCCGGCGATCGAGCGGGCGATGATCGACCGTTACGCAGGGGCTAGGGGACATGGCGAGGCGTTCGAGCGAGCCTATTGGGCGCTCGCGGCACAGCGCAACACGCGCATCCTCGGCGTGTTCACGCGGCTGTGGAAGCGCGACGGCAAGCCGCATTACCGGCAATTCCAGCCGCGTATGTGGGGGCTGCTCGAGCGTGACCTTGCGCAGCCGCACCTGGCCCCGGTCCGCGACTGGTTCGACTCGAACATCGCGCCCGGGCACCGGCGGGAGCCATGGAAGCAGGCGGCATGAGCCAGGCGAAGCGCGCGCTGCACCTCCGCGCCGAAGTGTCGGCCGAAGTGCCGAAGACGGCGATGATCATGGCCGCGGGCCTGGGCAAGCGCATGCGGCCGCTGACAGCGACCAGGCCCAAGCCGCTGATCGAGGTGAACGGGAAGGCGCTGCTCGACCATGTGCTGGAGAAGCTGCGCGCGGCGGGGGTCGGGAAGATCGTGGTCAACGTCCACTACCTCGCCGGCGCGCTCGAGGCGCATCTGATGAGCCGCGATCACGGACTGGACGTGGTCATTTCCGACGAGCGGAATTTGCTCATGGAGACAGGAGGCGGCCTGGTCAAAGCCGAGCCGCTGATCGACTGCGACCCCTTCCTCGCGCTCAACAGCGACAATCTCTGGATTGACGGACCGGCGGATACGCTGAAGCTGCTGGCCTCCCAGTGGGACGATGCCAGGATGGACGCGCTGCTCCTGCTCGTCCCGCAGGCGCGCGCGCTCAACCACAAGGGCATGGGCGACTTCCATATGGAGCGCAGCGGAAGGCTGCGGCGGCGCGAGCGCAGCCATGTCGCCCCGTTCGTCTTCACCGGCATCCAGATCGCGTCGAAGCGCCTGCTGCGCGATGCGCCGGAGGGGCCGTTCTCGACCAACATCCTGTGGGACCGGGCGATCGAGGCGGGGCGCTGCTTCGGTGCGGTCCACCAGGGCCTGTGGTTCGATGTCGGCACGCCGCAATCCATCCAGCTGACGGAAACGGCGCTCGAGAATGTCTGACCCGAAGCGGGTCGCCGTCTATACCATTCCGTCGCACCGCTCTTTCGC
>DASSOE010000081.1:0-5238 GCA_035700945.1 Sphingomicrobium sp.
GTGTCGATCAGGAAGACGAGGTTCGCGTGCGGCCGCGCGCGTTGCTCGACGTCATAGCCCCTGATGCCGATGCGGACGAGCTTGCGACCGTCCGACCATGGCGCGGGGAGCACGGCGATGTTGGTGCTGAACGGCTGCTCCCTGGTGCGCGGTGGCGCGTAATCGTAGGGGAAATAATTGACCAGCTCCTCGGTCCGGACCGCCGCCGGCTGCGGCAGCAGATTGCGGTTGAGCGAGGCGCGCACCCACGAATAGGACGCGGTGTCGACGTCGATCGAGAAGGTCGACACCGGCGCTTCGCGGACGATCTTGAACGCATTCTCCTCGACGCTCGTGAACTTGTCGCGGCCCTGGTCGTGATAAAGCGGCGACGCCCATTGCGGCACATACATGCCCGGTGCCGGCGGAGGCGGCGGCGCGGGCGGGGCCATCATCGCCATCGGCGCGATGCTTTCCGCCCTCAGCTGCGGCGCGGCGATACGCGATCCGGTGACGACGACGTTCGACGCATCGGCGGCCTTCGCTTGCGCGCCGGGCTCCGGCATCGACGCGACCTTGTTGTCCACGCCCGACCGGGCGCAGGATGCGAGCAGGACGGCACTCAGAGCCAGGCCCATGGAACGATGCTGGCGGCGCATGGCAATCTCCCTTTTGCTGGCGCGGCCCAATCGCCCGCCACCAACTGAGACGCAGCCGCGCGGCAAATCCTTTGAAGATTTTTCCGGGTGTCAGTCGCCGGAGAGCAGCCGCCGCACCTCGTGCATGCGCCACGCCACCGTGTTTTCCGCCACCCCGAGGACCTCCGCCGCCTCCGCGTGAGTCAGCTGCTGCCCCGCGACCAGCACCACCGTGTCGCGCAGCGCGGGCTTGAGCCGTGCGATCGCGCTTTTCACCCACACCGCGTCATAAGCGTCGCGCCCGTCCGGCGCCGCGGCCAGTCCCGCAAGCACGCTCAGCCGGTCGATCATACCGCCGAGCGAGCGCCGCCGCCGCCGGAAATCGCGGCACGCGTTGAACGTGATGCCGGTCAGCCAGGTCGTGAACTTCGCCTCGCCGCGGAAGCTGGCGATCTTCTCGACCAGGGTGCAGCACACGTCCTGCGCGATGTCGTCGGCGTCGGCCCGCGATCCCGTCAGCTGCCACGCGAGCGCGTGCACGCGGTCGTAATGCCGCCGGAGCAGCGCCTCGAACGCGGCGCGGTCCCCCGCGGCTGCTGCGGCGGCGAGTTCCCCGTCCGTGTCGCCGCCGATTTGCGCCATTCCCCGCAGCCCCGTCGCTCCCGCCGCCACGATGCACATGAGCGCCGCGCAACACAAACCTTCAAAGGCTTCCGGGCGCGAGCTTGACCCCCGCGCCCAAGGCTCCATATTGACCATATGCCGAGGTTTTCCCGCCATTTAGCAATCCACCCGGGCAGCAGCACCGCACGGGGCTGACGCCCCGGGCCCGCGCGCTTTGACCGCGGGCGCCGCCGGGGCTTTCCAATGAGCCGCGCCTCGCTTCCACGCGACGCGCATCCGCTGACCAGCAGACCGCCGCCGCGCCGCATCGCGTCGCAGCGCCTCTGCCCACATTGGAGACATTCACGTGCACAGCCAGCGTTTCGCGGTCGAGTTCGACCGCCGCACCGTCGGCATCGCCGTCCGCGTCCCGGGCGGATTCATGTTCTATTCGTCGAGCGAGGATTTCGACGCGATCGACGGCCAGCTGTTCCCCCGCGCCCGAGCGATCGAGCGCCAGCTCAGGAAGGTCGCGCGCACCCGCCGCCGCCGCCCGGCGACCCGCGAGCGCTTCGTCCCGGCGTGACCGCGCCTGCCGTCCACCTTCTCACCCCATTGCCCAAGGAGCCAAAGATGATGACTGCCCACGCCCGCCGCGAGGAAGCTCGCGCCCTGAGGCTCGACCGCCAGCAGGCGGCCGACCTCCTCCACCGCTACCCCCGCGTGTCCGACGCCGAGACCAAGCAGGTCATCGCCTTCCTGCGCACCGGGCGCCACCTCGACATCGGCATGCTGACCGCCGACCGCAAGCTCAAGCCCAAGCTCGACCGGTTCATGGACGACCACGCCCGCCATCTGCGGATCACCTTCCTCGAGACCGCCGCGCTGCTGGGCGCGATCGCCGCCTTCCTGACCATCTGCTGGCTGGTGTGGGAAGCGGTCATGTAAGGCCTCGCGACCCAGCCCCGCTATCCCTAAGCCTAGCGCAGCTTGGAGATGGTCAGCCGGTCCTGCTTGGCCCGATCCCTGACCGACTCCTCGCTCCGGGTCAGCGCCCGCGCGATCGCGCGCAGCGACATGCCCTTGCCGGCCAGCAGGTGCAGCTTCTGGATTTCGTCCTGCCGCCACGGCTGCCGGTGCCGCTCGAATTTCTCGCTCATGCAGACGTCATAGCAGCTTGCGCCGCTCAGACGATATGGACGGGGGCCTCGCACTGCTCTTCGGCGGACTCGACCTCGTCGGCCGGCCGAGGCTGCGGCGCATCCGTCGGGTCGCCCGCCGCCGCCTCGTGCACCGCGTCGGACCGGGGCAGGCGCGTCGCCGGCCCGAGCCGCTCGAACGGCACGGGATCGGACGTCCCCACCGGCCGCACCAGCGTCGCCCCGCCCGCCAGCAGCGGCGCATCGGCGGGCGCACACACGCTCGCGACCTCGGCCAACAGGATCAATGCAAGCGCAGCACTCATGTCCGCGGGAGTGCGGCAGCCCGCCGCAGCCCGCAATCGGCCAGCGACGCGCTGTCCCGCGACGGGACGGAATTGCGGCTAGTCCGCCCCGACCGGCTCAGCCGGTTTCGTCCTGTACTCCGGTCCCTGGACGTAGCCCGGCGGGACCAGCCAACCGTAGCTCTCGTCGTACGACCAGCCGAGCGCGAGCTTCTCGCGCCGCTCTTCCTTGAGCAGGCGCTCCATCTTGGCCTCCAGCCGCCGGCGCACATCCTCGATATCGTACGCTTCGGCCGCGCCCGCATTGTCCGCGAACGGGTCGGCTGGCACCCCATCCTGCTTCCTTGCGGCATTGGTCTGGCTGATCCTGATCGCCTGGTCGATGCTGACCTTCGGAGCCACCGTGGCGGTGTCGAGTGTGCCGGGGTCGAACGTCTTCCTCGTTTCGGCGATCAGGTAGAGGTCGATCGAAGCCTTGGCGGTCCGCACCACCGCCTCCCACTTGGCGGCGAACAGCGGGTGCTTGAGCCGCCGCGCGAACACCGCGTTCGGCGATACGCCAGCCGCCTCCGCCGCCATCGTCGCGTTCGCCGTGGCGGCGAGCTCCTCGAAGAAGATCGCCTCCTTGCGCTTGCCCCACCGCTCGCGCCCAACCCGCCGCACCTTCCCGCCCGACGCCGCCAATTCCCTGCCCCCAGCCCCTCTCCCCTCCGCGGGGGAGGGCGACTCGCGCGGAGCGCGAGCGGGGAGAGGGGCCGTGCGCCAGTCCTTCACCGCCGCAATCTCCTCCGCCTCACCCCGAGCCTTTGCCTCCGCATGCGCCCGAAGTGCGGCAGCCCACCGTTCCGCAAACTCCCCATGCGCCTTGCGCCGGGCATAAGCCGTCGAATGGTCGATCCCCGCATCCTTCGCCGCCGTACGAGCCTCTCCGGTTCGCTCCAGCGCCCGCAGAAAGGCGATCACCCACCGCGGCTCTCGTCTGCTCACAGCCCCTCTCCCCAACGCGGGAGAGGGCGACTCGCGCGAAGCGCGAGCGGGGTGAGGGCCTGCTTCTGCCAACTCGCCCCCATCAGTGAAGGCTCTCCTCCTCGACCGCCGCAACCGCGTCGGCAAAGTCCATCTCCGCCGCAACGAGCCTGTGCAGCCGAATCGCCCGATCCCAGTACATCGCGAACGCGGGCTCCGCGCGCCGAAGCGTCCACGCGGTCTCGAACTCGATCCCGGCCTCTGCCAGCGCCTGCCGCAAGCTCCCCGTCACCATCAGCCCCGCCAGAAACGCCGGCACCCATGCCGGCGCCTCCGCCTCCCCTCCATCGTCATCCCGGCCCCGAGCCGGGACCCGCCTTCCATCCATCATCCCCATCGCATCCTCCACCAATTCGTGGAGGGGCTAACCTATGTGGTTATGTGTAGGAAAGCGGTTTCTCTTTTGCGACGCTTGCGCCACTTTGCGCCCGAGATCGGGACGGTGCACAGCCGCAGCATGAAGTATCTGGTCCTCACCATCCGCAAGCCGCAATTCGATGCGTCGGTCGTCCCCGCGCACTACGCCTTCCTCCAGTCGCTTCGCGACCAGGGCATCCTCGAACAAGCCGGCCCCTTCACCGACCGATCCGGCGGCGCCTACATCATCGCAGCCGACAATTTCGAACAGGCCCGGCAACTTGCGGAGCGGGATCCGCTCCACATCCACGACTGTTCCGACGTGACCGTGCACGAATGGGACGTGAGCTGAGCGTTGTCAGGCATGATGGCGGAGAGGCCATTGAAAGAGCCGCTCAGGCTTTCGGGCGTACCGAGCGCGAGCACAGCCGCCTCTTCAGACTAGGGTCGCTCTGTAGCTCACAGGATTGAGTGCCAATCGCTCGGACAATGGTGGACGAAGTTCAAACGCGCACGGCTTCTCGATGAAGGCATAGAGGCGCAGCAACCGAAAGGCGTCTGCCCGTTCATCACTGAACGCGCGTTCGTTTTCGGACAGGAAGAACGGTGTCTTTGCCGGTCCGTTCGTCGTCTTGACTTCAATCAGACGCTCACTTCCGTTCGGCTCGAACGAGCGGATATCATAGCCCGCGCCGTCCCCTTTCACTTCCGAAGTCCACTCAACCTTGCGCGCCAGATCGTCACGGTCCGCAGTTCGAAGTTTGAGTTGCTCATGCAGGTAAACCAGCTCTTCGCCGCGCTTGCCCAGATTTCTATTCCGTGCGTCGCGTTCGGCTGGATCGAACTTGCGGATCAGTTGGCGCATGCGCGCCGGCGGATCATTCTCCACCAACGTCGTATCGGGCGCTGGGCCAACCCATAGTGCCGGCGATTCGGCGACAGCGGCGAGCAATGGGACGGCAGAAACGAACGATGGCTCTCCCTTCGCAGCAAGGTATCGGTCGACCCCATCTATGAGAGCATTCTGAAAGTTCGGGCGCGGCCGATACCCGCGAATGGTGGGCATTCCGAGCAGGTCTAAGACTGCGCTGACGTTGCAGTGCTTAAACTCAATTGAGGCGTAGTTTCGGCCGGTGAGGTCTTGCAACGCTCGATTGTGCTCGGCTTTGTTGTAAGGCCGGTTGGCAATCT
>DASSOE010000082.1:0-8101 GCA_035700945.1 Sphingomicrobium sp.
CTGCGACGTCGCCAACGCCTCGATGTACGACGGCTCGACCGCCTGCTGGGAAGCCATCGTCATGGCGCGGCGGATCACTCGCCGGACGAAGGCGATCCTCTCCTCCGGGCTCCACCCGCATTATGTCAGCGTCGCCAACACGATGGCGAAGTTCACCGGCGATGTGCTCGACACGGCGCTTCCGGAACTTGCGGCGGAAACCGACGCGGAGCGGCTGATCGGAACGATCGACGGCGAGACCAGCGCGGTCGTCGTCCAGTACCCCGACATTCTCGGCCGGATCGCTGATCTCGCACCGATCGCCGAGGCGGCGCATGCGAACGGTGCGCTCCTGATCGCGGTCGTCACCGAGCCGGTCGCGCTCGGACTGATCCGCTCGCCCGGCGAAATGGGCGCGGACATCGTGGTCGGCGAGGGGCAAAGCATTGGCGTCGGGCTGCAGTTCGGCGGGCCCTATGTCGGGCTGTTCGCCTGCCGCGAGAAGCACGTCCGGCAGATGCCGGGCCGGCTGGCCGGCGAAACGGTCGATGCCGAGGGCAAGCGCGGCTTCGTGCTGACGCTTTCGACCCGCGAGCAGCATATCCGGCGTGAGAAGGCGACCTCGAACATCTGCACGAGCTCGGTTCTCTGCGCCCTGGCCTTCACCGTCCACCTGACGCTGCTGGGCGAGAAGGGCCTGCGGCAGCTCGCTTCCCTCAACCACGCGCGCGCGTGCGAGGCCGCCGACAGGCTGGCGGCGATCCCGGGCGTCGATCTGGTCAACGGCAGCTTCTTCAACGAATTCACGCTGAAGCTCCCGGTCGAAGCGCGGCCGGCAGTGCACGCATTGGTCGAGCGCGGCGTTCTCGGAGGAGTCTCGCTCGGCCGCCTCTATCCAGGCGTGGAGGCGCTTCAGAACGGCCTGGTCGTCGCCGTCACGGAAACCGCGACCGATGAGGATATCGCCGCATTCGAAGCCGCTCTGAAGGAGGTGGTCCAATGACCGTCAATCCTTCGGGCTGGCGGCCATCGACGCCCGCGAATGAAGAAGGCGCGACGCACACCGTCACCGGCAACCGCGCGCTGATGCTCGAGGAGCCGCTGATCTTCGAGATCGGAAGCACCGAGCAGACGGGGGTGGATTTCGATTGTTCTCCGGCGAAGGCCGGGGCCCAGGGCGATGCGTCAGCAGCGCCTTCCGGCGCTCCTGGACCCCGGCCTTCGCCGGGGAACAGGTTGCGCGGTCTCGAACGCACGCGTCCGATCGGTCTCCCCGGCCTCAGCGAACCCGAAGCCGTGAGGCACTACACCCGCCTGTCGCGGCAGAATTACGCGATCGACCTCGGCCTCTTCCCCCTGGGATCGTGTACGATGAAGCACAATCCGCGTCTCAACGAGAAGGTTGCGCGGCTGCCGGGCTTCGCAGACGTCCACCCGCTCCAGCCGCAGGAGACGGTGCAGGGCGCGCTGCAGGTGATCAACGAGCTCGCCTTCTGGCTGCTCGACCTCACCGCCATGTTCGGCGTCGCGATGAGCCCCAAGGCCGGAGCCCACGGCGAGTTGTGCGGCCTGCTGTGCATCCGCGCGGCACTCGAGGCACGCGGCGACAAGCGCGAAGTGGTGCTGGTCCCGGAGAGCGCACACGGGACGAACCCGGCGACGGCCGCCTTCGCAGGCTACCGCGTCGAGAACATCCCCGCGAATGCCGCCGGACGCGTCGACCTCGAAGCGCTGAGGGCGCGTCTGGGTCCCGATGTCGCCGCGGTGATGATCACCAATCCGAACACCTGCGGCCTGTTCGAACCGGACATGAAGGCGATCAGCGGCGCGGTCCATGCGGCCGGCGCCTTCGTCTATTGCGACGGCGCGAACTTCAACGCGATCGTCGGGAAGGTCCGCCCGGGCGACCTCGGCATCGACGCGATGCACATCAACCTGCACAAGACCTTCTCGACCCCTCATGGCGGCGGCGGGCCGGGTTCCGGACCCGTGGTACTGTCGCAAGCGCTGGCGCCTTACGGTCCTCTGCCGTTTGTGGCGAAGATGTCTGACGGCAGCTTCAGGCTGGTCGAGGAGGAGAATGCGGCCGAGGAGCACCCCAAGGCGTTCGGACGGATGGTCGCCTTCCATGGCCAGATGGGAATGTTCACCCGCGCGCTTGCCTACATTCTCAGCCACGGCGCCGACGGGTTGAAGCAGGTCGCCGAGGACGCGGTGCTCAACGCCAATTATCTGCTGAGGAGCCTCGAGGACGTGCTCGACGCTCCCTTCGCCGGCAGCGGCCCCTGCATGCACGAGGCCATCTTCTCCGACAAAGGCTTCGGTGACGAAATCAACACGCTCGACCTAGCCAAGGCGCTGATCGATGAGGGCTTCCATCCGATGACGATGTATTTCCCACTGGTGGTCCATGGCGCGATGCTGGTCGAACCGACCGAAACCGAATCGAAAGCGAGCCTCAATGAGTTCATCGCGGCAGTCCGGTCGATCGCGCAGCGCGCCAAGTCGGGTGACCAGAGCCTGAAGGCGGCGCCGGTTTACGCGCCTCGGCGGCGGCTCGACGAGACGCTCGCAGCAAGAAAGCCCGTGCTGACGTACCGCGACCCGGAACCTGCCGAAGCGGCCGAATGACCGACGAGCGGCGCTTCTACGAGGCGCCCGGCGCGGGGGTGCGCCGCTCCGCACCCGCCGCGCTGAGGAATCGCGAGCCTATCGCCGCTGTGCTCAGCGATTGGCTCCCGCCAAGCGGCCTCATGCTCGAAATCGCCAGCGGCACGGGCGAGCATGTCGTCCATTTTGCGACCCGCTTCCCGGCTCTCGAGTGGCAGCCGAGCGATATTCATCCCGACGCACTGGCGTCGATCGCGGCCGCGCGAGAGGAAGCATGCCTGCCGAACCTTCTCGTTCCGGTCGTGATTGATGCCGCATCGGCGGACTGGCCAGTCGAGCGAGCCGATGCGGTGCTCAGCATCAACATGGTCCACATCAGCCCGTGGGCCTCGGCGCTTGGCCTCATCGCGGGCTCGGCGCGGCTGCTTGCGCCGGAAGCGCCGCTGATCCTCTACGGGCCGTGGCTGACGGACGACACCCCTCCTGCGCCGAGCAATCTCGATTTCGACGCCGATCTCAGGCGGCGGGATCGGGAATGGGGCCTTCGCAAGGTCGAAGATTTCACGGGAGCGGCAAAGGATGCGGGCCTCCGGCTGGTCGAAACGCGTGCGATGCCGGCCAACAATATGATGCTTCTCTTCGCCCGCTGTTAAACGAAGCTTTACCATGGACGCGCTAGTCATCGGCCCCATGGACGAGAGCAGCATGATGAAGAACCGCCGATCGCGGCGCTCGCCGGTGCTCCTGGCCGCGACCGTCGAGGTCCGCGGCAAGCCTGTCACGGTGAAGCTGCGCAATCTTTCGGAAGAGGGCGCGCTGATCGAAGGGGAGCGGCTGCCGGCGGAAGGGTCGAGCACCTTTTTCGAGCGCAACGACTTGCGGCTGGAGAGCCGCGTCGTCTGGGTTCACGGCCGCTATGCGGGTGTGGCCTTCGACGAGCCGCTCAAGGCCGAGCAGGTGCTCCGCGCCGTGCCGGCTCCGAAGCGCAAGGCCGAAATCACTGATTTCAGGCGTCCCGGCCTCGCGTGCAGACCGCTCAGCGACTACGAACGTCAGATGCTCGAGCGCTGGATGACGTCATCGCCGGTTGGCTCGCTCGGCGAATAGTCAGGCGACGGCCCTGCGCCGCTGCTCGTGCTGCTGCTCCTGCAGCCACCCGACGAGATCGGAGAGGACGAGGGGGCGGTTGAAGGCGAGGCCATAGGCTCCCCCATCGGTCCATTTGACCACGCCCGCAGCGGGGGTCAGGCCCGGCAAAGTCACCACCACGTCGGCGCCGACCGTGAGCGGCGAGCGCGCCTCGACACAGAGGCCGCCTTGGGACACGTTGAGCACGCGGATGCGGACGATGTCCCCGTCCTGGCGCACCCACGCGGCGCATTCCACCTCGATTCGGGGAAGGCGAGGGCGCGGCCCGTCACCCGGAGGGGAAAGCAGCAGCAACACGTCGATGGGCGAATCGAAGGTGACGCCGGTCAGTCCGTCCTCGACCCATTTGACGGCCCCGCTGACTGGATCGCCCTGCTTAAGCTCGACGGAGAGCGGAGTCCCGACCTTGATATCCGTATAGGCACGGATCATCATTCCGCCGGCAGAAATGTTCCTGATCAGGCACAGTTCGCGCTGTCCGTCGATGACGATGGCTCCGACACGCAGCAGGCTGAGAAAGCGGTCGCTGCCGCGGCGGTCGGGCTGGACGGGCGCTGAGGGCGCCAGAGAATAAACGGTGGTCTCGACGGCTTGATCTTCCACGTCCGGCTCCGACGAAGCACGATTAGGCATCTGTCCTTCCGCCCAGATGTGTCCGGCGGCCCCACCGGCGATGGTGCTAACAGCCAAGCCTTACCAGATGGTTGCACCCGATCGATCGCGATTGCCGGAGCTGTCATGCCGGTCTAAGACAGCCGGAAAGCGGAGGTGTCGTGATGATGCGGCAAACGTGCCTGGCGCTGGCGATGCTCTTCGGCTCGACCGCGGCCTCGGCTCAATCGGCGCCGGTGAAGCTCGACGCCGTCGCCGGAATTCCCAACATCGACGACAAGACCCAGACCGAGGATGTGCGCTTCGAGACCGGGCATGACGACCGGCTGACCGTGCCTGTCCGACTGGGGGGCGCCGGGCCCTTCCGCTTTCTCGTCGACACCGGCGCCGACCGCACAGCCGTTTCGCGCGAGCTCGCCGGACGGTTGGGGCTGGTGAGCGGCCAAGCCGCGTCGCTGCACACGGTCACGGGCGTTTCGACGGTAGCGACCGCGGACCTTCCAAGCCTCGAGCTCACGCGCAAGCCGGTGAAGATCGTCGATGCGGCGGTACTCGAGCGCGCGGACATGGGCGCCGACGGCATCATCGGCGTCGACTCGCTGCGTTCCAAGCGGGTGCAGTTCGACTTCGAGACCGACACGCTCTCGATCGTCCCCTCGGCAGTAAAGGATTTTCGAGACGAGCCGGGGACGATTGTGGTCAAGGCAGCCCGCCGGAACGGTCGCCTCGTCCTGACCGACGCCTCGGCGAACGGCCATTCCGTGACGGTTGTGATAGACACCGGCGCGCAGCTCAGTATCGGCAACGAGGCGCTTCGCCGGAAGCTGGTCGGGCACGGACTGATCGACCCGCTGCAGAAGGTCGAGCTGCAGTCCGTCACCGGCGCGATGATCACGGGCGATTACATGTTCGTTCGCGAAATCGCGATCGGCGGACTCAAGATCAAGAATCTCGCCATCGTCTTTGCCGACGCGCACACTTTCAAGAAGCTCGCGCTCGATCGCAAGCCGGCGCTTCTCCTCGGCATGAACGCAATCCGCGCGTTCAAGAAAGTGTCGATCGATTTCGCGAGCCGGAAGTTCAGAGTTGTGCTTCCCGAGACGAGCCAGCTCGACGTAAGGCTTGCCTCCGCACGCCTGCGATGAGCATGATTACGCCTCGATCGCGTCGCCTTGGGGCGTCGCGGCTGCGGTTCAAGGCTTGAATTTCCGCGCTCCGGGCGCAACAGACGAGAGGGGCGGGGATTTCATCCGGGCATCGCGCGCGAGCGGATGCCTCGACAGTCCAAGGAGTCGCTCGAAAAATGGCCTTCCAGCTCCCCGACCTTCCCTTCGCGAAGGACTCGCTCGCGCCGCACATGTCGGCCGAGACCCTGGAATATCACCACGGCAAGCATCACCGCGCCTACGTCAACAAGACCAATGAGCTGGTGCAGAACGACGGCCAACTATCCGGGGCCTCGCTGCTGCAGGTGGTCAAGGAAGCGAAGCGTGCCGCGAACAACAAGCTGTTCAACAACAGCGCGCAGCTGTGGAACCACAGCTTCTTCTGGCAATGCCTCGCGCCTTCGCAGGGGCAGCAGCCGTCGGGCAAGCTCGCCAAGCTGATCGAGGACGGGTTCGGCAATGCCGAAACTATGCTCCAGAAGCTGCACGACGAAGCGGTCAACCATTTCGCCAGCGGCTGGGCGTGGCTGGTGCTCGACCGCGGCGCGTTGCGCATCACCTCGCTCCACGATGCGGACACGCCGATCGTCCACGAGGGCATGGTGCCGCTGTTCACGCTCGATGTGTGGGAACATGCCTATTACATCGATTATCGCAACGAACGGCCGAAGTTCGCCACCGCGGTGCTCCAGAACATCGTCAACTGGGACTTCGTCGGCGAGAATCTCGACGGCAACGGCCTCGAGCGCGCCAACCAGCAGGGCGCGGAAGCCGCAGTGACTGCCTAATTCGTCATTGCGAGCGTAGCGAAGCAATCCATCGACCGTCTGGATTGCTTCGTCGCTAGCGCTCCTCGCAATGACACTATTGCTTGAGCCGATACCCCGTCCGGAACATCCAGGCGATCACCGCCATGCAGACGGCGATGATCGCCAGCGTGACCAGCACGCTCGACCAGACCGGCACGTCCGTCACGGAATAGAAGCTCCAGCGGAAGCCGCTGATCACGTGGACGATCGGGTTGAAGAGGGTGATTGTCCGGAACGGCTCACCCAAAGCCTTCACCGAGTAGAAGGCGCCGCCGAGGAAGGTCAGCGGCGTGATGACCAGCATCGGGATCATCTGCAACTGCTCGAAATTCTGCGCCCACACGCCGATCGCGAAACCGAACAGGCAGAAGCCGGCGCTAATTCCGACCAGGAACAGCATCATCGCCACGGGATGATCGATGTGCAGCGGGACGAACAAGGTCGCCGTGGCTATCGTTACCAGCGCGAGGATGACCGACTTGGTCACCGCCGCCCCGACATAGGCGAGGACCGCCTCGAAGCTCGAGATCGGTGCTGACAGCAGCTCGTAGATCGTGCCGACAAACTTCGGAAAATAAATGCCGAAGCTCGCGTTGAAGATCGACTGCATGAACACCGAAAGAAGCGTCAGTCCGGGCACGATGAAGGCGCCGTAGCTGACCCCGTCCATTTCGGTCATGCGGCTGCCGAGGGCGGACCCGAATACGACGAAGTAGAGCGCGGTCGTGATCACCGGCGTGACCAGGCTCTGCCAAAGCGTCCGTTTCCAGCGCGCCATTTCGAACCGGTAGATCGCCGCGATGCCGTGGAGATTCACGTTGCGCCTCCCGCCGGAATGGCCAGCCCCTGTCCAGGGACTGTCGCTGGGCCGCCCCCATGCACCAACTCGACGAAAATCTCTTCGAGGCTCGACTGGTGGGTCGACAGGTCCTTGTAGGCGATGCCGAGCTCGCTCAGCCGGCGCATCAGCGAGGCGATGCCCGTGCGCTCGGCGTGGCTGTCGAACTGGTAGCGGAGGAGGTGACCCTCGTCGGCGAGCTCCACATTCCATTCGGCGAGCTCGGGCGGAACTGCCGTGAGCGGTTCCGCAAGCACGATTTCGAGCGTCTTCTTCCCCATCTTCGCCATCAGGTCGCGCTTTTCGTCGACGGCAACCAGCGCGCCCTTGCTGATCACGCCGACGCGGTCGGCCATCTCCTCGGCTTCCTCGATATAGTGGGTGGTGAGGATGATCGTCGTGCCGTCTGCCCTAAGCTTGCGCACCACTTCCCACATGTCGCGCCTGAGCTCGACGTCGACGCCGGCGGTCGGCTCATCGAGGAACAGGATCGCGGGCTCGTGGGAGAGCGCTTTTGCGATCATGACCCGCCGCTTCATGCCGCCGGACAGGAAGCGCATTTCCGACTTGCGCTTGTCGAGGAGCGACAGCCGCTTCAGCAGATCTTCGATGAAGGCATCGTTGCGCGGCTTGCCGTAGAGCCCACGCGAGAAGCGGGTGGTGTTCCAGACGGTTTCGAAGGCCTCGGTTGTAAGCTCTTGGGGAACCAGCCCAATCCGCTCGCGCGCGTAGCGGAAGTCGGTCTGCCAGTTCCTGCCATCGACCAGGACTTCGCCCTCACTCGGGGTGACGATTCCACAGACGATGTTGATCAGCGTCGTCTTGCCGGCGCCGTTCGGTCCCAGCAGCGCGAAAATCTCGCCGCGCCGGATGTCGAGATCGACCGACTTGAGCGCATCGACGCCGGTCCCGTAGGTCTTCCTGAGGCCGCGGATCGA
>DASSOE010000083.1:0-11083 GCA_035700945.1 Sphingomicrobium sp.
GATAGGGATAGACGTAGTGGAGCCTGATCCACGCGCCGAGCTTGCCCAATTCGCGCGCGAGGTCGGTCATGTGCGCGCGGACTTCGCCACCGCTCTTGAGAGGATAGCTCGCGTGGCGCAGATCGACGCCGTAGGCCGACGTGTCCTGGCTGATGACCAGCAATTCCTTCGTTCCCGCGGCGACGAGCTTCTCGGCCTCGCGCAGGATCGCGTCGGGACGGCGGCTGACGAGATCGCCGCGCAGGTGCGGGATGATGCAGAAGGCGCAGCGATGGTTGCAGCCTTCCGAAATCTTCAAATAGCTGTAGTGGCGCGGGGTCAGCTTCAGCCCGGTTTCGGGCACCAGGTCGACGAATGGCGAGGGGACTGGCGGCGCTGCCTCGTGGACTGCGGCGACGACTTCCTCATATTGCTGCGGGCCGGTCACCGCGAGCACATCGGGGAAGCGCTGGCGGATCACGTCCGCTTCCTTCCCCATACAGCCGGTGACGACGACACGGCCGTTCTCGGCGATGGCCTCGCCGATCGCCTCGAGGCTCTCTTCCTTGGCGGAATCGAGGAAGCCGCAGGTGTTGACCAGCACCACGTCGGCGCCGGCGTAATCGGGCGACATGTCGTACCCGTCGGCGCGCAGCTTGGTCATGATCCGCTCGCTGTCGACCAGTGCCTTGGGACAGCCGAGCGAGACCAGCCCGACGCGCGGGGGCTTGGGGAGTGTCGTGACGTTCATCGGAAGGGCCGCGCCAATATAGGAAATTTTTGGCGAAAACTAGGCGCCGGTCCACTGCGCCCAGGACAGGCTCAGGCGGAGTCGATGATCTCGAGGATCCGGTCGCCGGCGCGGAGCGACTGGAAGCTCGGGTCTCCCGCCGCGTGGGCGCGGCCGCCGCGGATCAGGCGCACCACCTGGCCGGTGCAGATCTGCTGCGGCGAGCGGCCCGCCTCGTCGTCGCCGACGATGCGCTCGCGCAGCATGACCTGACCCTCCGAGGTGGCGAGGTCATTCAGATATTCGGCGCGGTACGGCCCCTGGAGCGAGCTCGCGAGGAGGAGGCCCGAGAAGCTCACCGGATTGATCACCGTGTCGGCGCCGGCCTGCCTGGCGATGTCCTCATTGTCGGTCTCGCGGATGGTGACGCTGATCTTGACGTCCGACGACAGCTTGCGCGCGGTGAGGACGACGAGGATGTTGCTGTCGTCGCGCCCGGTCGAGACCAGCAGGGCGGAAGCCCGGTCGACGTGCGCCGCGAGCAGGGTCTCGTCGCGCGACGCGTCGCCGTGGAGGACCGCGACCCCGCACTCGCTCGCCCGATCGAGCGCGTCGCGGTTGTCGTCGATCACGACGATCCGCTTCGCCGGCGTCCCGCGCTTCAGCAGCTCCTCGAGCGCCTTGTCGTTGCTGATGCCGAATCCCGCGATGAGGATGTGGTCACGCAAGTTCTTCTGGATGAGTTTCATCAGCCACCTGTTCCAGGTCTGTTTGATGATGAAGGTGTACGCCGTTCCTGCAAGCAGGAGCAGGAAGAAGACGCGGATCGGCGTCACGATCAGCGCATCGAACAGCCGCGCGCGGTCGGTGACCGGCACGATGTCGCCGTAACCGGTGGTCGTCGCGCTGATCATCGTGAAGTAGATCACATCGCTGAAGCTGATGTGACCGTCGATATTGTCCCTCAGGCTGGTCCGCTCGAACCACAGGAAGGTGACGATGAAGACGATCATCCCGACCATGATCGCCATTCGGATGCCGAACTGGGTGGCGGGCCTGAGGCGCGCCTGCCGGCGCAGCGTCATGTGGAGCGGATCGAGGCTCCATCTCTGAGGCGTTCTCCGCGGCGGTCGTCCAAAGGCCATTGAGCGAGCTTAGAGGGCAGCAGTGCCGCTGGCTATTGGCCAAACCATGCCAACGCCGAGACCTGCCATTGCCGGTTATAAGTCGGGGCCCTAAGAGCCGCGTCTCAATCAATCAGGGACAAATGAATGCGTATTGCGATGATCGGCACCGGTTATGTCGGGCTGGTGTCGGGCGCCTGCTTTGCCGATTTCGGGCATCAGGTGTGCTGCATCGACAAGGATTCCGCGAAGATTGACGGGCTGAACGCGGGCAGGATGCCGATCTGGGAGCCCGGGCTCGAGGCGATCGTCAAGGCCAATGCGGAGCGCGGTCGACTGACCTTCACCACCAGACTGCCCGAGGGCGTCAAGGACGCCGAAGCCGTGTTCATCGCGGTCGGCACGCCGGCGCGGCGCGGCGACGGGCACGCCGACCTCAGCTTCGTGTTCGACGCGGTGCGCGAGCTCGCCAAAGTGATCAAGCCGGGCACGGTCGTGGTCACCAAGTCGACGGTGCCGGTCGGAACGGGCGATGAGATCGAGCGGATCCTGCGGGAGGAGGGCGTCAGCGGGGTCGCCGTCGCGTCGAACCCGGAATTCCTGCGCGAGGGTGCGGCCATCGCCGACTTCAAGCACCCCGACCGGATCGTCGTCGGCGCCGACGACGAAAGCGCGCAGGAGGTGCTCAAGGAAATCTACCGGCCGCTGTTCCTCAACCGGGCGCCGATCCTGATCACCGGGCGGCGCACCGCCGAGCTGACCAAATATGCAGCGAACGCCTTCCTCGCGGTCAAGATCAGCTTCATCAACGAGATCGCGGACCTGTGCGAGGCGGTTGACGCCGATGTCCAGGACGTCGCGCGCGGGATCGGCCTCGACAACCGCATCGGGCCCAAGTTCCTCCACGCCGGGCCGGGCTACGGCGGCAGCTGCTTCCCCAAGGATACGCTTGCGCTCTTGAAGACGGCCGACAAGGCCGGCGTCGACCAGCGGATCGTGCGCACCACGGTGCAGGTCAACGACGACCGCAAGGCGAGCATGGTCGAGCGTGTCGCCCGCGCCGTCGGCGACCTCAAGGGCAAGCGCATCGCGGTGCTCGGCCTCGCGTTCAAGCCCAACACCGACGACATGCGCGACGCGCCGTCGATCCCGCTGATCAACGCGCTGGTCGAGCGCGGCGCAAGCGTGAGCGCGTTCGATCCCGTCGCGCGTGAGCAGGCGGAGAAGGTGTTCAGCGGCATCGAGTTCGCGTCGGACGCTTATTCCGCCGCGGCTGGCGCCGACGCGCTGGTGATCGTCACCGAATGGGACGAGTTCCGCGCGCTCGACCTCGACAAGATCGCGGGCTCGCTCAAGGGCAAGGTTCTGGTCGACCTGCGCAACGTCTACGACCGGGTCGAGGCGGAGCAGGCGGGGCTGGTCTTTTACGGCGTGGGGCGCGGCAGGCTGGAGCCGGCCTGAGCTAATCGCGCGTTCGCGGGGCGAGTTCGTCGAGGTGGGCGAGCATGTCTGCGGGATCTTCGAACACGCGCATCGCGCCCGCGCGCTCGAGCTCGTCCTCGCCATAGCCGCCCGACAGCAGCCCGATACCGAGCGCGCCGCAGCGCGCGGCCGCGTACATGTCCCAGATGCTGTCGCCGATCACGTAGGACCCGTGCGTGGTCGTGCCGAGCCGGCGCGCGGCCTCGACGAACAGATCGGGGTCGGGCTTGGCATAGCGAACCATGTCGCGGGTGATGACGGTCGCCTGCTTCGGGTCGACGCCGAGGCTCCTGAGGTTGGTCCCCGCGGTGCGCATGCGGCCGCTGGTGGCGATCGCCCAGGGCAGGTGCTGTCGCGTCAGTTCCTCAAGCAGCTCGGCCGCGCCGGGGAGTGGCGGCACGTCCTGGGACAGCTCGCGGAACAGTTCGGCGTGGCGGTCGCGCAGCCGCTCGATCGTCGCTTCGTCGATTGGCCGTCCGAGCTCACGCTCGAGCTGGGCGGTGAACAGCCCGCCGCTCATCCCGATCTTGCGGTGGATTCGCCACACGGAGAGGTCGAGCCCTTGCTCGCGCAGCGCGAGGTGCCAGGCGCGGACATGGTTGTAGACGCTATCCACCAGCGTCCCGTCGAGGTCGAAGAGGAAAGCCACCGGCCCGCTCATTACGTCTGGCAAATGGGCGGCGGCGCGGATCGGTTCCGCGACCGGGGCCGGCGAGACCTAACGGAATGGTAACCACGCGTGCGTAGGGCTGTCCGGGCGTGGGGAATTATCGAGTGGAAAGCATCAGGCGCATCTTGAGGACCGGGGGGAATGCTCCCCAGGAGGAATCGCGGCCGGAATCGGTGCGCGCGGAGGCGCTGCTCCACGAATTCGAGAATAGCGAGAAGGGCTGGTTCTGGGAGACGACCCGCGAGGGGACCTTGGCGTACATCAGCGCCAGCGTCGCGGGAGTCCTCGGGCGCGAGCCCGGAGACCTGCTCGACCGGCCGTTCACCGACCTCATCTCGACCGAGACCGCCGACGGAAGTGCGACCTCGGAACGGACGCTCGGCTTCTACCTGTCATCGCACGTCGCCTTCCAGGACCTGATCGTGCGCGCCAAGACTCGCAACGAGATCTGGTGGTCGATCACCGGCCGGCCGGTCCACGACCAGGTCGGGCGCTTCTTCGGCTTCCGCGGCTTTGCCTCCGACCTCACCAAGATGCGGCAGTCGGAGGTCGAGCTCGACCGGTTGGCGAAGCAGGATTCGCTCACCGGCCTCGCCAACCGCGAAGCGCTCCGCCGCGCGCTCGACGACGCCCTGGTCGGCGCCGTACGTCGCAAGCATCGCTGCTCGGTGTTCCTCCTCGACCTCGACCGGTTCAAGGCCGTCAACGACACGCTCGGCCACCCGGCCGGCGACACGCTGCTACGGCTGGTGTCGCTGCGGCTTCGCGAGGTGATCGGCGAAGCGGGGCAGGTCGGCCGCCTCGGCGGCGACGAGTTCGAGGTCGTTCTGCCCGCGATCTCGCACCAGGAAGAATTGTCGAACCTGGCCCAGGGCATCATCGACAGCCTGTCGCGTCCCTACACGATCAACGGCACCGCGGTGTCGATCGGCGCGTCGGTGGGGATCGTTACTTCCGACTATGACGATCGCACGTCCGACGACCTGATGCGCGACGCGGACCTTGCGCTTTACGCCGCCAAGGCCGCAGGCAAGGGCTGTTTCCGCTTCTTCGCGCCGGAGATGCACGAGGCGGCGCGCGAGCGGCAGCGGCTCGAATCCGACCTTCGCGTCGCGATCGAGAAGGACCAGCTCAAGCTGATGTACCAGCCGTGCGTCGATTCCTCGAGCGAGGCGGTCACCGGCTTCGAGGCGCTGATCCGCTGGTTCCATCCCGAGCACGGGCCGATCAGCCCGGTGCTGTTCATCCCGCTTGCCGAGGAAATCGGCCTGATCAACGAGATCGGCGAGTGGGTGCTTCGCACCGCCTGCGCCGAGGCCGCGACCTGGCCCGACCACATCACGGTCGCGGTCAACCTGTCGCCGGTCCAGTTCAAGCTGCACTCGCTCCCGGCCACCGTCCGCGCCGTGCTCGCCGAGACCGACCTGCCGGCGAAAAGGCTCGAGCTCGAGATCACGGAAGGGGTGTTTCTCAGCAACGACGACCATGTCCACGACATGATCGCGAGCCTCAAGAAGATCGGCGTCAAGCTCGCGCTCGACGATTTCGGGACGGGCTATTCGAGCCTCAGCTATTTGCAGCGCGTGCCCTTCGACAAGATCAAGATCGACCAGAGCTTCGTCCGCGGCGCGTCCGACCCCGAGAGCCGCAACGCCGCGCTGATCCGGGCGATGGTCGGGCTCGCGTCCGACCTCGACATGCAGACTACCGCGGAAGGCGTCGAGACGCAGGAAGAGCTGCAGCTCGTGCGCAATCTCGGCTGCTCGCTGGTCCAGGGCTATTTCTTCGGCAAGCCGATGCCGGCCGACGAAGCACGCGCGCTCGCCGCAAAGGGAGCCATCGTCAGGCCCGACGCGCACCTCACTCCGCGCGAGCCGCGCATGCGGATCATCCGCGCGACCCTGCTCCACCACGAAGGCCGGGTCCTCGGCGCGCGCCTGCGCAACATCTCGAGCGGCGGCGCGCTGGTCGAGTGCCGCGAGGAAATGCCCGTGGGGGCGCAGGTCCAGCTCGACTTTGCGGCGGGCGGCCTGATCGACGCGGAGATCCGCTGGACCAAGGGGACCCAATTCGGCGTGCAGTTCCGCGACAAGTTCAACCTGAAGCTGCTTCGCCCGACGGAGCCGACGACCAAGCCGCCGACGATGATGCGGCCGGATTTCCTCGCCGGCGGCGGCGACGCGGCGGAGGGCAAATGAGCGCGGCCGCATGAAGCTGGCCGCGATCGTTGCAGTCTTGCTGTGGCTGCTTTGCGGTCTCGGCGGCGCGTGGCGGCTGGGTGAGCTCGACTCCCATCACTGGAAAGCGATCGCCCGCGGGCCGATCACCCTCGCCAAGGCGTTCAACGACAATCCGGTGACCTACGGGGCGCCTTGAGGGTCCGCGCGCTCAGCAAGTGCCGCGCGCATTTCTGAGTGCAACATATCAGCTTTCCATCAGCAATTCATCACAATCGCCCTGTTGGGTTCGCTGGCCTCATCAACCGATGCTGCGGCGCCCTCGCGATACGCAATCGCGAGCAGCAACGCCGATGAGGAGGAATTCGATGATCAAACTTGTTCACATGACACGCAGCGCCGCTTTGGCTGTCGCGCTCGCCGCCACCGCCGCCGCGCCCGTCTTCGCCGGCGAAATCACCGGCAGCGGCAAGGATCTGCCGGTCAACGGCAATTCGCTGTGCGCATATTCGGGGCTCAACGACACGCCGGACGGCCTGTGGCTGCCGATCGGTCCGGGCGGCGCGCTGGTCGAGATCGACCCGGGCGGCGACGTCCAGTCCTACGGCTACTTCAAGGCCCAGAAGGACTTCCTGCCGAGCCCGAGCGATCCTGCCGCGCGCAGTTCGCCGGCCTTTCCGGCGACGGGCTGCAACCCCGTCAAGTGAATTGACGACGGAAGAGCGGGGGCGGGCGTTTCGCGTCCCCGCTTTCCCGAGTGAGCGGAGACTAGCCATGGTCTTTATCATCTTCGCGGCGGCAGCTTTGGTCCCGGCCGCGCCGGTTGCGCTCGCGCCCGTCAGCGCCGGGCAGCAGGCCAGTTCGGTCGCGGCTCAAACCGTCGACGACGTCTGTTCCATACTGGCGGCGGGTCCGATCCCGTTGAAGCTCGGCGACTGCTTCAAGTTCGATCATGCGACCGAACCGGCGTTCAGGAACGAGGCCTGCAGCTTCCTGCGCGATACAGGGCAGCTCGCCGATTATGAGTTCGGCTCATATGCCGCATGCATGCGCCATCTGCTCGACATGTAGCGCGCACCCTCTCACGCTCCGAACGCAGGCGTCGCCTCGTGGAGGTGGAGACCTCTTGCTTATGTCATGACGGGATAGCCGACGAAGAACTTCGGCTTGCGCATGATCACGTGCGAGTTGATCCGGTCGACGCCGAGGTCCGAGCTGGCGAGCCTTTCGGCGATCCGGGTCCAATCCGCCACGTCGGCAACGACCACCTTCAAAATGTAATCGAAGGCGCCGGTGACGTGCGAGGCTTCGACGACGTGGGGGAGCTCCGCGATCGCCTGCTCGAACCGCGCGAGCTCGGCCGGGCTGTGCCCTTCGAGCGTGATGTCCGCGTAGAGGACCAGCCCGATGTCGATGGTGAAGGGGTCGACCCGCGCGTGATAGCCCTGGATCACGCCGGTTTGCTCGAGGCGCTTGACCCGCGCGAGGCAGGCGCTCGGCGACAAAGCGACGCGCTCCGACAATGCCTGGTTCGTCAGCCGGCCGTCGGCCTGGAGCGCCGCGAGGATCCGCCGGTCGATCCGGTCAAGCTTAGGAGCTGCGGCCATCGCCGCCCAACACCGCAGAATCTGCGGTTTCGGTCAAGACCTTCGATGCCACCTGCGGCGCTCTCCGCGGTACAAGAATGGCAAGTCGTCCCGAGGGATGACCAAGAAGAAAGCAAAGGTTGGAGAGAAACAATGTCCGTTGTTGAAAAGCTCGAAATCGGAGTGTTCGCATCGCTCCTGATCATTGTGCTGCCGGCCGTATTCATTGCCGCGCACATGCTCGTCGGCTGACCGTCCGATACGGACGGAAGGCACAGGGCGCCAAACGCAAGCAAGAGGATCTAATGCAACCCGAACGCGCAGCCGCGGATTCGTGCGTCGAGCATCGCGAAGAACGGCTCGATGAGGCGCTCGACGATTCATTTCCCGCAAGCGACCCGCCGGCGATCGTCATGCCGCACAACATCGAGCGGCCCTGCTGACCGATTGCCGGGGCCTCGCTCTCCTGATGAGCGGCGTGCCTCGACGCCGCGAACCCCCAGATGAAAGGAAAGAACAATGACCAAGCAATTTGAAAACAAGGTGGCGATGGTGACCGGCGCCGGATCGGGCATCGGAGAAGCGATCGCCCGCCGGATGGCCGAGGAAGGCGCGACGGTCGTCGTCGGCGACGTCGACGAGAAGGCCGCGCGCCAGGTCGCGGCCGCCATTGAGCGCGAAGGCGGCACCGCCGTCGCGATCCTCCAGGACGTCGGCGACCCGACGTCGGTCGAGAAGTCGGTCGATTTCGCGCTGCAGAAGTTCGGACGGCTGGACGTCGCCGTGAACAACGCCGGCATCACCGGCGACCTCGCGCCCACCGCCGATTACAGCCTCGAAGGCTGGGACAAGGTCATCGCGGTCAATTTGAGCAGCGTATTTTACGGGATGAAGTACCAGATCCCGGCCATGCTGCGCTCGGGCGGCGGCTCGATCGTCAACATCGCCTCGATCCTGGGCTCGGTGGGCTCCGCCAACTCCGCCGGCTACAACGCCGCGAAGCACGGCGTCGTGGGCCTGACGAAAACGGCAGCGCTCGAATATTCCAAGGACGGAGTCCGGGTGAACGCGATTGGCCCCGGCTACATCGACACGCCGCTTCTGAAGGCGCTCGACAAGGAGGTTTATGACGGCCTGGTCGACTTGCACCCGATCGGCCGCCTCGGAAAGCCCGAGGAGGTGGCCGAGCTCGCCCTGTTCCTGGCGTCCGACAAGGCATCGTTCGTGACCGGCAGCTATCACCTCGTCGACGGCGGCTACACGGCGCAATAAGCGCGAATGCGACGTGAGAGGTCGGGCGTCCGGTGCGTGGGCATCGGGCGCCCGGCTTGCGTTCGGGGCGGGGCCGCTCGGCGCGGAAGTTGGCAAAGTTGTGCCCTCAACGCGCGCGCGTGAGTAAGGGCTGTTCGCAGCCATCGTCAGGGCTCATCCTCGGGCTGCCCATTGTCATGCTCGCTCGCCCCCCGGACGAACAGCGCGTGACAATCCTGCGGGTGAAGCTCGTCGTCGGGAGGGACGTCGCTGGCGCCCCATTCGATGCCATCCAGGCTGCCATCGAGCACGATGCCGGGGTCTTCGGAGGCATACTCGTCCTGCTCTGGCGCGAGCATCCGCTCGATCCACTTGCCGTAGCGCTGCGGCCGGCGCGAGCGAAGCAGGAACATGGTCAGGCGCTCGTCATAATGGCGATATTCGCCGACCTGCTCGCCCTTGTAGAAGATCGGCCGGGCGACGCCGCGGCGCGAGCGGAGCCAGGCATCCTCTTCCAGCCGATAGATCGAATAATCGAGCGCGATGTCCCACGCGCGGCGGAAGTGCACGCCGTCGGGGCGGCGGCGAAGGTTGTCGGCTGAGGTGCGTGACATGCCCACGCGCCGGCACGCCTCCTCGACAATGCCGGTCTCGGCGAGCGCTTCGATGAAGGCGATCTGCTTCTCGACCGTCCAGCCGTCGTGGCGGGGGCGGACGGGGACCGGTTCGAAGGGGATTGGCGGTCGCTTCGGTTCTTCCATATGGTCCTCCTTGAACCATATTGGAACATAGATGAGGGCTGTAGGAAAGTTGTTTCTGGAGCGACCAGCGAGTCATTTCGCGCCCACCAGACTTGCATTCTCAAGAACAAAATATTACATGGTCGTTCAGAGGAACAAATGACGTACGCTCTCCATGCTGCACGCGATAGAGTCATTCCAACGGATCGAGAGGTCCTGTCCAGGGCTGTCGCCAAGGCAGCCGATCTGTGGAAACTCACGAACGAAACGCTGGGAGAAATCCTCGGCGTATCCGCATCCACGGCTTCGCGTCTGCGGTCCGGGTCTTGGCAACTGGAGCCGAAAACCAAGCCGTTCGAGCTCGCGCAATATTTCGTGCGGCTTTTCCGCTCGCTCGACTCGCTGGCGGGAAGCGATGACGAAGCGGCGACGTCGTGGCTGGGCACGGTGAACCTCGACCTGGACGGGCGGCCGATCGAGTTGATCCGCACGGTCAAGGGGCTGATCGAAGTCGCCAATTACGTCGATGACTTCCGCGCCCGCGTCTGAGCCGGAGCCTTCTGCTGGCGATCTTCACCGATACAGGGCCAAGCTCTTCCGCATCGTCGAGGCGCAGCATTCGATCTCCACGGACCGGCTCGTCGACGGTTCGGCCGAGCAGGACGTCCTCGAGCGGCTGATCGAGGCGGCCAAGCCGACCATGCCGGCGGAGGCACGCGGTTTGCATCATCTTCTCGGAACGCCGTTCCGCTACGGTTATGCCAAGGAAACGCGGTTTCGCCGCGCCCATGAGCGGCCGGGAATCTTCCATGCCTCCGAGCATCAATCGACCGCGGTCGCGGAGACGGCCTATTGGAGGATGCGCTTCTTCGCCGCCGCGCCGGGCACGAAGCTGCCGAAGACGAACCTGGAGCATCTGGCGTTCAGCGTTCCGGTCGCGGTGGAGCGGGCGCTCGACCTCACGGTTGCGCCGCTGGTGGCGGGGCGAGCGCTATGGACCGATCCTGACGATTATTCCGCGTGCCAGAGGTTCGCGGAGCGGGCGCGCAGGCTGGACGCGCAGCTGATCCGGTACGAATCGGTGCGCGATCCGGCCAAGGGCGCGAGCGTTGCGATGTTCGATCCCTCGGCCTTCCGGAAGCCCGTGCCGACGAACGAGCAGACATGGCATTTCCGGTTTGCGGGGGCGAAGCTGACGGCGTTCGCGGCGCTGCCGTCGAGGAGGCGTTTCGATTTCACGTTCGAGCAATTTGGGTTGGTGGCGCCTTAGGGCCAACGGCGCGATCGCTTATTAGGGCCTGTGGCCGACTCACTGACACAGCAGCAACGAAGCGAGCGAATGGC
>DASSOE010000084.1:0-17951 GCA_035700945.1 Sphingomicrobium sp.
GCACGCTGACGGCGACCAGGTCGTTCGCGTTGACCGCCTTCCTGATCGGCTCCGGAAGGGGCCCCGAATTGCCGATGCAGGTCGTGCAGCCGTAGCCGACGAGGTCGAAGCCGAGTGCATCGAGGTCGTCCTGCAGCCCGCTTTCCTTGAGATAGACCGGCTCGCCGTTCGACGCCGTTCCGAGCGGCTCCTTGACCATGTCGGAACGCACGGTGCCCTTGAGCGCATAGGCGACCACCAGTGGCGGCGACGCGAGATAATTGGCGCGGCAGTCGGGCGACACCCGTCCTTCGAAATTGCGGTTGCCCGAAAGCACGCTGACGGCGACCAGGTCGTTCGCGTTGACCGCCTTCCTGATCGGCTCCGGAAGGGGCCCCGAATTGCCGATGCAGGTCGTGCAGCCGTAGCCGACGAGGTCGAAGCCGAGCGCATCGAGGTCGTCCTGCAGCCCGCTTTCCTTGAGATAGTCGCTGACCACCTGGCTACCGGGGGCAAGGCTGGTCTTCACCCACGGCTGCACCTTGAGGCCCTTTTGGCGGGCGTTGCGCGCGATCAGGCCGGCGGCGATCATCACCGACGGATTGGACGTGTTGGTGCAGCTGGTGATCGCGGCGATGGCGACGTCGCCATTGCCGAAGTCGAACGCCTCTCCGGGGACCGCGACGCGCGGATCGTTGGCCTTGTGGTAAGTCCCGTCGAGCTCGGCGTTGAACTGCTCGTCGACCTCGCTCAGCAGAACCCG
This sequence comes from Sphingomicrobium sp., assembly GCA_035700945.1. Taxonomy (GTDB): domain Bacteria; phylum Pseudomonadota; class Alphaproteobacteria; order Sphingomonadales; family Sphingomonadaceae; genus Sphingomicrobium. Next base: position 743 of record DASSOE010000084.1, read on the forward strand.
GTCCTGCGGCCGCTTGGGGCCGGCCAAGGACGGCTCGATCGAGCCCATGTCGAGCTCGAGCGTGTCGGTGAACAAAGGCTCGGGCGAGCTCGCGTCGCGCCACAGGCCCTGTGCCTGCGCATAAGCGCGCACCAGCGCGATCTGCGCCTCCTCGCGGCCGGTGAGCTTGAGATAATCGACAGTGCGCTCGTCGATCGGGAAAAAGCCGCAGGTCGCGCCATATTCGGGCGCCATGTTGGCAATCGTCGCGCGGTCCGCGAGCGGGAGGTTGTCGAGCCCGGGCCCGTAGAATTCGACGAAGCGGCCGACGACGCCTTTCTGGCGCAGCATCTGGGTGACCGTCAGTACTAGGTCGGTCGCGGTGATCCCCTCGCGAAGCTCGCCGGAGAGCCGGAAGCCGACCACCTCGGGGATGAGCATGCTGACCGGCTGGCCGAGCATCGCCGCCTCGGCCTCGATTCCGCCGACGCCCCAGCCGAGCACGCCGAGCCCGTTGACCATGGTCGTGTGGCTGTCGGTGCCGACGAGCGTGTCGGGGTAAGCGAGCGTCTCGCCGTCCGCGTCCTCGCTCGTCCAGACGCACTGCGAGATATGCTCGAGATTGACCTGGTGGCAGATGCCGGTCCCGGGCGGAACCACTGCGAAATTGTCGAATGCGCGGCTGCCCCACTTCAGGAACTCGTAGCGCTCCCCGTTGCGCTCATATTCGAACTCGACGTTCTTCTCGAATGCGCGCGGGGTGCCGAACTCGTCGACCATCACGCTGTGGTCGATGATCAGGTGCACCGGGACGAGCGGGTTGATCTGCTGCGGGTCGCCGCCGAGCTGCGCCATGGCGTCGCGCATCGCGGCGAGGTCGACGACCGCCGGAACCCCGGTGAAATCCTGCATCAGCACGCGCGCCGGCCGGTACTGGATCTCCCGGTTGATGCGCCGTTCCTTGAGCCAGTCGACCATCGCCTGGAGGTCGTCGCGCTTGACCGTCTCGCCGTCCTCGAAGCGGAGCAGATTCTCGAGCAGCACCTTCATTGAGAAGGGCAGGCGCGAAACGTCGCCCAGGGCGCCGCCCGCTTTGCTCAGCGAGTAATAAGCGTAGGTTTTGCCGTCGACGTCGAGAGTCGAACGGGTGCGGAGGCTGTCCTGGCCGGTGGGGATCATTGCTGTCCTTCAAACCGTTGGCCGAGCGGCGGGAATCTGCTGCTGGCGGGGTTGCTTCAGCCCTTAGCAACCCGCTCCCGAGCCCGCAAACCGGCGCCCCGCAGATGTGAATTGCGACGAACCGAACAGCAGTGGGGGCAGGGCGACCCCTGGAGACTCCACATCGTCTCGGATGTGCAATAACGTTGGATTTGCGGGCAAATTGCAAAAGGAGCATGGCTAGTGACGGGCAAGGCCCACGACAGCGACTATTTTCGCCGGCGCGCCGCGGAGGCGCGCGCAGCAGCCTATTCGAAGGGAAATGAGAAGGCCGCCGTCGCTGGCGAACTGGCGCTTGCCTATGCCGCCCTTGCCCGCCGCCGTGCCGCCGCGGACGACGAGACGATCTCGCCCGTCATGACCGTGGGCGAGCCCGGTTAGATCCAGCCGCGCCTTTTGAAATAAAGGTAGGGGCCAATCGCGGTCGCCAGCATAACCGCGAGCGACATCGGATAGCCGTAGTGCCAGTCCAGCTCCGGCATGTAATGGAAGTTCATCCCGAAAATCCCCGCGACGAGCGTCGGCGGAAGGAAGATCACCGCAGCCCACGAGAATAGCTTCATCGCCGCATTCTGTTCGATGCTGATCAGCCCGAGCGACGCGTCGAGCAGGAACGTGAGATTGTCGGACAGAAAGCTCGAATGCTCGCTGAGCGACGTCACGTCCGCGGTGAGGCTGGTGAGGTGGTGCCGGAAATCCGGCTTGCTTTCATCGTGCGCGAGGTTCGAGCCGCCGAGGAAGCTCAACATCCGTTGGGTGCTGACCGCGGAGTAGCGGATCTTGGCGAGCAGCGTCTGGGTGCGCCCGATACTCGTCAGCAACGCAGTCAGCTTGGCCGCGGGGATGCGCCGCTCGTCCTGCTGTTCCTGGAATATCTGCTGCGAGAGCCCCTCCATCCTTGCGCTCACGTCTTCGATTTCGTCGGCAAGGCGATCGATGATGGCGTCGAGCAGGCGCACGAGCGCGGTCGGCCCGTCGCGCACCAGCTCGGGGTCGCGTCGCGCGTGGTTTTCGAACGTCCGCACCGGCCTGGGCGTCGCATAGCGGATCGTGACCAGCCGGCTGCCAGCAAGCACGAAGCCGATCGGAGTCGTCGTCGGTTGCGCCTCGTCGACTCCGCGCAGCGCGTTCGCGGTCATATAGAGCGCGCCGTTCTTCTCGTAGAGGCGACTCGACGGCTCGATCTCGGCCATTTCTGCCTGGGTCGGGACATTCACTCCGATACAGCGCTCGACGAGACGCTCCTCCTCGTGCGTCGGCTCCTCGAGGTCGATCCACGTCGCTTCGTCGGGAATGCGCTGCAGCTTCGCATCGATGATGCGGCCGTCGCAGCCGGGACCATATGCGCGAAGCATGCGCGCGTGCATCACGCCAACGGCTGATCTTTGCAAGCGCCAAGGCTCTGCTAAGCCTGTGCATGAATGACCGTCCGCAAAGCCGCGCTGGCGGCCCTCGCCATCGTCGCCGTCGCAGCCGCGATCGAGCTCGCCCTCGGCCGGCACCTGCTCTGTGCCTGCGGCTCGCTCGAGCTGTGGGTCGGCGCGCGCGACAGCCCGAAGACGAGCCAAATGCTCGCCGACTGGTACAGCCTCAGCCATGTCGTCCACGGGCTGCTCTTCTACGCGGCGCTGCGGCTTCTGCTTCCGCGCTGGTCCATCGGGCAGCGTTTCCTTGCGGCTGTCATTGTCGAAGCAACCTGGGAAGTGATCGAGAACACGCCTGTGGTGATCGACCGCTACCGCGAGACCGCGGCTGCGCTCGGCTACAACGGCGACAGCGTCGTCAATTCGATCTCCGACATCGCGATGATGGTTTTCGGCTTTCTCGCCGCGCGCAAGCTGCCGGTCTGGGCATCGCTGCTCCTCGTGCTGATGTTCGAGCTGGTTCCGCTCCTCGTCATTCGCGACAACCTGACACTCAACGTCTGGAACCTGGTCGCACCGAATGACGCCGTCGCCGCCTGGCAGGCCGGCCACTGACGGCACGAATTCACGCGCGAAGCATTGGTACGGCCATTCCCCGAGGAGAGACTTGCCTGTGAGACTTGCAGTCCTTTTGTGCCCCGTCCTGTTCGTGCTCGCGAGCGCTCCCGCGCAGGCGGGGGAAGTGTTCGGCGGCGTGTACGCCCACGACGTCAAGCTGCCGACCGACAAGAGCGGCCTCGAAGGCGGCGCCGACCTGATGCTCGGCTATCGCGGCGGAAGCATCGGCCGCACGCTGCTGCAACCCTATGTTTTCGGTGCGCTGAACACAGCCGGCGAGACGAGCTACGCGGCGGTCGGACTTTCGGTGAAATTCGGCCGCGCCATCTACTTCCGGCCCGGCCTGGGAATCGCCATCCACAACGGGTCGGCGGGCAAATTCTACCGCACGGACAGGATCGCGTTCGGCAGCCGCGTGCTGCTGGAACCCGAAGTCGCCGTGGGGACGCAGCTCAACAGCCGCCTGAGCGTCGAGGCGAGCTGGGTGCACATGAGCCACGCCCAACTGTTCGGGCGCGAGAACCCGGGGATCGACAATCTCGGGCTTCGGCTCAACCTTGCCCTTTAGAGACAGCGGACCAGCTTCGGCGCCACTCCCCGGTGGAGCCGGGCGCTTCTGACCGGATAGGCGCGGGCAATCGCAATATCGAGCCACAGCGCGCCGCCTGGATCCAGCCTGCCGCTGATGCTCGCCGGGACGGGTGTGGGACCGTCGACCGTCTCCACCCCAGATCCGCGCGTGTAAGTTCCTGCCGTCAGAAAATGACCGCCGACGTCGAGCTTCACCGGGCCCCTGAAGTCCGCGGAACCGCAGGACAAGCTTACGTGCCCCCGGCCATTGGCCGAAATTTCAAGTGCAATCTGATCGCCGCCCCATTGTCCCGGCGGGATTGTCCGCCCGTCTCCTGGCGCCGCCCCGGAATGGACGCAGCCGGCGCTCACCAGTAGCAGAGCAAGCCCGGCATGACGGCTCATCGCCCGACCATGCTTTCCGGCTTCACCACTCGGTCGAACGTCTCCTCGTCGACCAGTCCGAGCTCCAGCCCCGCCTCCTTCAGTGTTTTGCCGGTCTTGTGGGCGTGCTTCGCGATCGATGCGGCATTGTCGTAGCCGATTTCGGGCGCGAGCGCGGTCACCAGCATCAGCGACCCGTTCATCAGCTCGTTGATCCGCTCGATATCCGGCTCGGCGCCGTCGAGCATCCGCGTCGTGAAGCTCTCCATTCCCGTCGACAGCAGGTTGATCGAGCGGATCACGTTGGCGCCGATCAGCGGCTTGAAGACGTTGAGCTCGAGGTGGCCCTGCAGCCCGCCAACGGTGACCGCCATGTGGTTGCCCATCACCTGCGCCGCGACCATGGTCAGCATCTCGGCCTGGGTCGGGTTGACCTTGCCCGGCATGATCGAGCTTCCGGGCTCGTTCTCCGGCAGCTTCAGCTCGCCGAGGCCGCAGCGGGGACCAGAGCCGAGCAGGCGGATGTCGTTGGCGATCTTGGTCAGTGCGACGGCGATCACGTTGAGCACGCCCGACAGCTCTACCAAAGTGTCGTGCGCGGCGAGCTCGGCGAACTTGTTGGGCGCCGAGGTGAACGACAGCTGGGTGAGCTTCGCCACCTCCCTGGCGAATTCTTCCGCGAAGCCCTTTGGCGCGTTGAGGCCGGTGCCGACCGCCGTCCCGCCCTGCGCGAGGCGCATCACGCGGGGGAGCACGTCGTTCACCCGGTCGACGCAGGCTTCGATCTGCGCCGCGTATCCGGAGAACTCCTGCCCGAGCGTCAGCGGCGTCGCGTCCTGCAGGTGGGTGCGCCCGATCTTGACGATCGCGTCCCAGCGCCGCGCCTTTTCGACGAGCCGATCGTGCATCATTTTCAGCGCGGGGAGCAGCCGGGAGTGCACGGTCATTGCCGCCGCGATGTGCATCGCGGTCGGAAAGCTGTCGTTGGACGACTGGCTCTTGTTGACGTGGTCGTTGGGATGGACCGGCGCCTTGCCGCCGCGCTTGCCGGTCAGGATTTCGTTGGCGCGGCCGGCGATCACCTCATTGGCGTTCATGTTCGACTGGGTGCCCGACCCGGTCTGCCAGATCACCAGCGGGAACTGGCTGTCGAGATCGCCCCGCGCGACCTCGCCCGCCGCCTGTTGGATCACTTCGGCGAGCTTCGGGTCGAGACCGCCGATGCGCGCATTCACCCGCGCCGCCGCCTGTTTGATGACCCCGAGCGCATGGACGATCTCGAGCGGCATCTGCTCGCGCGGCCCGAACGGGAAATTCTCGACCGAGCGCTCGGTCTGCGCCCCCCAATATGCGTCCGCGGGAACCTGGATCGGCCCGAAACTATCGCTCTCGGTGCGGGTGGCTGTGCTGGGCATGCTTCTGCTTCTTCCTCCGTCATTCCCGTGCAAGCGGGAATCCACCTTTCTTGAGCCGCTAGGGGGAAGGTCGATGGCGGATCAAGTCCGGCATGACGAACTATTTCTTCCGCGTGAAATCCACGCTGACGACGTTGGAGCCGTCGCCGCCGCTCTCGTCCTTGGTTTCCACCGCGGGGTCGTTCTCGGCTTCCTCATGCTCCTCCGCCGGCGCCTCCGCGGAGTCGGCATGGAAGGTCAGCGCGAACTCGACCGCCGGGTCGTGGAACTGCGTTACCGCTGCGAACGGCACGTGGAGGGTCGAGGCCACGCCGCCGAACGACAGCCCGACGGAGAAGGAATCCTCCTCGACCTTGAGGTCCCAGAAGCGGTGCTGGATGACGATCGTCATCTCGTCCGGGAAGCGCTCCATCAGATGCTTGGGGATGGAAACGCCCGGAGCTCGGGTCTTGAAGGTGATGTAGAAATGGTGCTCGCCCGGCAGCCCGCCCGTTGCCTCGACTTCGCCAAGCACGCGCCCGACCACCGCCCGCAGCGCGTCCTGCACGATCTCGTCGTACGGGATGAGGCTTTCGGGAGTCTCGTCGCTCATGATTTCCGGTGGTAGCGGGCGAGCGACCACGGTCAAGCGGAGTCGGACATGCCCATCGACGCGACGCAACCCTATGACGACGGCAACATCTTCGCCCGCATTCTCCGTGGCGAGCTGCCGTGCCGGAAGGTTTTCGAGGACGAGCATGTGCTCGCTTTCCACGACATCAGCCCGCTGGCGCCCACCCACATCCTCGTGATTCCCAAGGGGCCCTACGTCTCGTGGGACGATTTCTCGGCCATGGCGACCGATGCGGAGATCGTCGCGCTGGTGCGGGCTGTCGGCCGCATCGCCCGCGAGGCCGGACTTGTCGAAGACGGCTATCGGCTCCTCGCAAACAGCGGAATCAATGCGGGCCAGGAAGTTCCGCACCTCCACGTCCACATCTTCGCCGGCCGCCCGCTCGGCCCGATGCTGGCGCGTTAGTCGAATTCTCCGTTGCGCGAGCGGCAGCAGCCGCTAGGTTCCGCCGCAACACGGTCTCGGAGGGGAGTTCAATGGCCACTGCAGCACCCAAGGGGGGGCTCTTCGGGCGCGTCAAGCCGCTCGATGCGATCCTCGCGACGGCCGAGAAGAAATCGCTCAAGCGTACGCTCGGGGCAATCCAGCTCACTTTGCTCGGCGTCGGCTGCGTCATCGGCACCGGCATTTTCGTGCTGACGTCCGTCGGCGCGCAGAAGGCGGGGCCGGGCCTCGTCGTGTCGTTCATCATTGCCGGCGCCGTCTGCATCGTCGCTGCGCTCTGCTACGCGGAAATCGCCTCGATGGTGCCGGTCGCCGGGTCGGCTTACACCTATAGTTACGCGGTCCAGGGGGAGTTCCTCGCCTGGACAGTAGGGTGGGCCTTGCTCCTCGAATATGCGGTCGGCGCGGCGGCCGTTTCGGTCGGCTGGTCGAACTACTTCACCGACACCGTCCTGGCCCACTCGCTGGGGATACAATTGCCACCCTGGCTGACCGCCGGGCCGCTGATTCTCGGCGGCCTGCCCGGCGGTTTCGTCAACCTTCCCGCCGGGCTGATCGCGCTGCTGATGACGTGGCTGCTGATGATCGGCACGACCGAGAGCGCGCGGGTCAACGCGGTCCTCGTCACGATCAAGATCGTTGCGTTGACCGCGTTCGTTGTCCTGACGATGCCGGCGATGCACGGGAGCAACTTCAGCCCGTTCATGCCGGGCGGCGTGTTCGGCGGCTTCGGGTCGGGCATCGGCGTGGTCGGCGCCGCGGCGACCATGTTCTTCGCGTACGTCGGCTTCGACGCGGTCTCCACCGCGGCCGAGGAAACCAAGAACCCGCAGCGCAACGTTCCGCTCGGCCTGATCGGAAGCCTCCTGATCTGCACCGTCTTCTACATGCTCGTCGCGGCGGGCGCGGTCGGCGCGATCGGCGGTCAGCCGATCCTCAATGAGGCCGGCGTGCCGCTCATCACCGGTAGCCCGGAGTTGGCGCGCCAGTGCGCTCTGCCGCAATATGCCGAGATGCTGGTCTGCTCGCGCGAGCCGCTCGCGCATGTGCTGAGAACGATCGGCTTCGGCGCAGTCGGGAACGCGATCGGCTATGCCGCATTCATCGCGCTTCCGTCGGTCGTCCTGATCCTGCTGTTCGGGCAAACCCGGATCTTCTTCGTCATGGCTCGCGACGGCCTTCTCCCGGAGAAGCTCGCGACCGTCCACCCCAAATGGCGCACCCCGCACATCGTCACGGCGATCACCGGCGTCGGCGTCGCCATCGGCGCGGCCTTCTTTCCGGTCGGGCAGCTTGCCGACATCGCCAATGCCGGGACGCTCTATGCATTCCTGATGGTGGCGATCGCGGTGTGGCAGCTGCGCAGAAAGGATCCCGGTCGGCCGCGGCCGTTCCGCGTGCCGGCGATTTGGCTCGTCGCGCCGCTGACAATTCTCGGCTGCCTGTTCCTGTTCTTCAACCTGCCGGCACCGGCGATGCTCGTGCTCCCGATCTGGGGCGTGATCGGCGTCGTGATCTATTACGCCTACAGCTACCGCCACAGCTACGTCGGGCGCGGGATCATCGAGGTTCCGGAGCTTTCTCCCGAAGCGCCGCCTTCAGTCGGCGTCGGGAGTCTGCCCGGCGCACCCGATCCCGGCAGCGATCGGCGTTAGGCGAGAAGCTCGCCAGTCAGCGCGCTGAGGTCCGCCTCGGGCCGCGCGCCGTAATGCTGGATGACTTCGGCCGCGCAGATCGCGCCGAGCCGGAGCGAGCGTTCGAGCCCGAGCCCGCGCGCCTCGCCGACGAGGAAGCCGGCCGCGAACAGGTCGCCGGCGCCGGTCGTGTCAACCAGAGTGTCGATCGGCTCGGCGGAAACCTCGACGCGCTCGCCGCCGCGGGTCGCCAGCGCCCCGTCTTCGCTCCGAGTCACAACCAGCGTTTCGACCTTGCCGCTCACGGCGGCGATTGCCGTGTCGAGGTGGGGAACGCCGGCAAGCGCCTCGATCTCCGCCTGGTTGGCGAACAGGATGTCGATCCGCCCCTCGTCGAGCAATGCGCTGAACCCGTCACGGTGCCGGTCGACACAAAATATGTCCGACAGAGTGAACGCGACCTTCCGCCTCGCCCGCCGCGCTATCTCGATCGCCCGGATCATCGCGTAGCGCGGCGTCTCGGGATCCCACAGATAGCCTTCGAGGTAGAGGATCGCGCTCCCGCGGATCTGCTCCTCGTCGAGGGCGCTCGCGGGCAGGTGCTGGGCCGCGCCGAGGAAGGTGTTCATCGTCCGGTGCCCGTCCGGAGTGACCAGGATCATCGACCGCGCGGTCGGCACGCCGACATCGGCGGCCGGCGTAATGAACTCGACGCCGGCGGCGGTCAGGTCGTGGCGGTAGAAATCGCCCAGCTGGTCCGGCGCCACCTGGCCGATGAAGCCCGCGCGCCCGCCAAGTGCGGCAACGCCGGCCGCCGTATTCCCCGCAGACCCGCCGCTCACCTGCCGTCCCGCGCCCATGTGGGCGTAGAGCCGTTCCGCCTCCGCCGCGTCGATCAGCCGCATGGTTCCTTTGACGAGGCCCTCGTCGGTGAGGAAGTCGTCGGTCGCGTTGGCTATCACGTCGACGATGGCGTTGCCGATGCACAGCACGTCGAGGCTCGGGTCGGGCATTTGGTCTCTTGGCATATGGCTGGAAAGGCGTCCGCCTAGCCGCGCGCTCGCCGACGGGCAACCTTGCCTAGCGGCCGCGCGGCGGGCATCGTCCGGCTATGCGCCGCTTGTTTCTCGCTACCGCTTTGTTCGTCGCCGGCTGCGCCACCAGGCCCGAGCCGCCGCCACCGCCGCAACAACCGGTACAGGCTGCGCCGGTCCAGCGCGAGGCGAAGCGCCTCACCGGCATGACCACGCGCGACCTCACCGGCCATTTTGGCCGACCCGCGCTGCAGGTGCAGGAAGGAACCAGCCTCAAGCTCCAGTTCCGCGGCCGCTACTGCATTCTCGACGCTTACCTTTACCCCGGCCAGAGCGGGGTGTTGCGCGTGACTCACGTCGATACCCGCACCCCATCGGGTTCGAATGTCGATCAGGCGACCTGCATCTCCGCGCTCGAATATCCCAGCTGAGCGAGCGCCCATTCGGCGGCTTCGGCGATCACCGGATCGGTAGCATGACAATGCCGTTCGATTGAGGGCACAAGCGTTTCGTCCCCGCTGTTTCCCGCCGCGATCAGGCAGTTGCGGATCATGCGGCTTCGGCCGATCCGCTTGATCGGGGACCCGGCAAACATCTCTCGGAAGCTCGCATCGTCGAGCGCGAGAAGGTCCGCGAGCGCCGGAGCGGTCAGCTCGGCCCTCGGGAGGAAGGCGCGATTGGCCGCCGCGGCATCGGCGAAGCGGTTCCACGGGCACGCCGCGAGGCAATCGTCGCAGCCGTAGATGCGGTTGCCCATGGCCGTCCGGAATTCGTCGGGGATCGGTCCGTCATGCTCGATCGTGAGGTAGGAGATGCAGCGCCGCGCATCGATCCGGTGTGGGCCGAGGAAGGCCTGCGTCGGGCACGCGTCGAGGCATCGGCTGCAACTGCCGCAATGCTGCCCATGGTCGGCGGGCGTATCTGGCAGGAGCTCGAGGCTGGTCAGGATAACCCCGAGGAACAGCCAGCTGCCGTGCTCGCGGCTGACGACATTGGTGTGCTTGCCCTGCCAGCCGATCCCCGCTGCCTGCGCGAGCGGCTTTTCCATCACCGGCGCGGTGTCGACGAATACCTTGAGCTCGGACGGAGCCTGCTCGACGATGAACCGCGCGAGCGCCTTCAGCGCCTTCTTGACCGTCTTGTGATAGTCGCCGCCCTGCGCATAGGCGGAGATGCGGCCGAGCTCCGGCCGCTCCGTCAGCGCCAGCGGGTCGGTCGCCGGCGCATAGCTCATTCCCAGCGCAATCGCGGACCGCGCCTCGGGCCACAGCGCCAGCGGCGAGACGCGGTGATGCGCGCGCTCCTCCATCCACCCCATCGTGCCGTGGTGTCCGGCCTCAATCCAGCGCTTCAGCTCCAGCCCCGCGCCGTCGGCCGCGTCCGCGCGCGCAAAGCCGCAGGCGGCAAAGCCCAGTTCCGCCGCTTTCGCCCTTATTGCTTCCTCGACGCTTTGGCCCTTATGCATGCAAGTGCCCCTACATCGGCGGCCGCGATTTTCGTAGGGATTTCAGTGCTCCAGCAGGTCTCGCATTCCGCAGCCTCAGATGCGATCGCGCTCGAAGCCGTCGATCTGGTCAAGGATTTCGGCGAAACCCGTGCCGTCGACGGCGTCAGCCTCACCGTTCCGGCCGGCTCGATCTACGGGCTTCTCGGCCCCAACGGCGCCGGCAAGACGACCATATTGCGAATGCTGATCGGGATCATCGACCCGTCGAGCGGCACGCGCCGGGTGCTCGGCCGCGAGCGCCCGCTCGAGGCCGCGGCGGAGGTCGGCTACCTGCCCGAGGAGCGCGGCCTCTATCCCGCGATGCACGCGCGCGACGCGATTGCGTTCATGGGCGCTTTGCGCGGCCTGCCGCTCGCCGAGGGCCGCCGCCGCGCCGACCGCATGCTCGAGGAGCACAACCTCGGCGAATGGGCGAAGAAGCCGATCCGCGCACTCTCGAAAGGCATGGCGCAGACCGTCCAGCTGCTCGGCACGATCATTCACCGCCCCCGCCTGATCCTCCTCGACGAGCCGTTCGCGGGCCTCGACGCCATCAACCAGGGCCGCCTCGAGGAGCTGATCCGCCGCGAGGCGCGCGCCGGCGCGACGATCATCTTCTCGACCCATGTAATCGCCCATGCCGAGCGATTGTGCGAGCGTGTCGCCATCATCGCCAAGGGCAAAGTGGCGTTCGACGGGGGCGTCGACGAGGCGCGCGCGCAGCTCCGCCCGATCGTCCGCCTGCGCACGCGCGCAAGCGACGGCCCGTGGCGCTCCGCGATCCCGGCAGACGCCCGCCGCGAGGGCGAAGAATATGTATTCGAGTTGCCCGAGGGCGGTCCCGAGCCCTTGCTCAAGGCGCTGATCGACGGCGAGGCTGGAATCGAGACGCTCGCGATCGAACGGCCCGGCCTCCACGACGCTTTCGTCGCGATCGCCGGCAGCGCGGCCGCGCAAGCGATGGGCCAGGACAAAGCGCAATGATGCGCTTCCTCCGCTCGGCCTATGTCATCGCCCGGCGCGACTTCAGCGCGACGGTGCTCTCGAAGGCGTTCATCTTCTTCCTGCTCGGCCCCTTGTTCCCGCTTCTGCTGGGCGGCGTGTTCGGCGGGATCGGCGCCCGCGTCGCCACCCAGACGAGCCGCCCCGTCATCGCCGTGGTCTCGAGCGACAGCGATTTCGACCGTCTCGCCAGCGCGCGCGACCAGCTCGGGCAGGCGCTATCCAGCGACGCCGTCCTGACGTTCGTTCATTATGAGCCGGAGCCCGACCTCGCCGCCCAGCAGCGACGACTCCTCGCAAGCGGCGACCCGCCGGTGCGCGCGGTGCTGAGCGGCGGCCTCGAAAACCCGCACCTGACCGGCTCCATTGCCGGCGACCCGGCGACACTGGGCCAGCTGCGGCTGCTGATCGCCAACGCGCGTGCGCCGCAGAAGGAAGTGCCGGCGCTGATCCGGGTGACCAGCGTCAACACCGCGACCGGCTCACTCGTCAAGGACCGCCAGGCGACGGCTCTGTTCGGTCAGATGCTGCTGTTCTTCCTCACCATCCTGCTGTCGGGGATGGTCCTCTCCCAGCTGATCGAAGAAAAATCGAACAAGATCATCGAGGTGATCGCGGCCGCCGTCCCGATCCACGCGATGTTCCTCGGCAAGCTGTTCGCGATGCTCGCCGCTTCGGTGGTCGGCATCGTCGTGTGGATCGGCACGGGCGCCTTGCTCATCCAGCTGGTGAAGCATGGCGGGCTTGCGACCCTGCCGCCGCCGGCCGTCGGCTGGCCGGGCTTCCTCGGCCTCGCCGTCATCTATTTCGCGATGAATTATCTGCTGCTAGGCGCCGCCTTCCTGATGATCGGGGCACAGGCCTCGACCGCGCGCGAGGTGCAGACCATGTCGATGCCGGTCACCTTCGCCCAGGTGCTCGTATTCGGCTTCGCCTCGACGGTGATCGGCGCGGGCAATTCGCCGACGGCGCTCGCAGCGGCGGTCTTCCCCTTGTCCTCGCCGATGGCGATGCTTGCCAGAGCCGCCGAGCAGCCGCAATGGTGGCCGCACCTGTTGGCGATTGCGTGGCAGGGCCTGTGGGTCGCGCTGATCCTCCGCCTCGGCGCGCAGCTGTTCCGCAAGACCGTGCTGAAATCCGGCCCGCGCACGCGCTGGTGGAAGCGCAAGGCGGCCTAGCCGATCGCTTCGCGCGCCATTTCGGTAAGCTTCGTCATCAGCGCGCGGTGGGGGAAGGGGCCGTGGCTGATGCGCGCGACGCCGGCATCCGCCCAGACCTTCTTGTCCGGCGCTCCGGGGAAGGCGATGACGTTGAGCGGCAGCGGCACCTCCCGCACTACCCGCTCGATCTGCTTCGGGTCCGCCAGCCGCGGCACGAAGAAGCCGCTCGCGCCCGCGTCGGCGAAGGCCTTGCCGCGCTCCACCACCTGATCGACGAGCGCGTCGTCATAGGTCTGCGTCTTGAGGAACAGGTCCGTCCGCGCGTTGATGTAGAAATCGTCGCCCACGGCGCGCCGAATCGCGGCGATTCGCTTCACCTGCAGGTCGAGCGGGTGCAGGCCTTCGCCCCCGATCACCTGGTCCTCGAAATTGCATCCGACGGCGCCGGTTTCCTTGAGCCGCCCGACGTTCGCCGCGCCCTCCTCGGGATCGGTCGAATAAGCGCTTTCGAAATCGACCGTCAGCGGGAGGTCAACGGCGTTCACAATCCGACGCGCATTGTCGAAGACGAAGTCGAGCGGCACCTGCTGCGCGTCGCCGAAGCCCGACGCATCGCCGACCGGGTGGCTGCCCGTCGCGAGCGCCTTCGCTCCGGCCGCAGCGACCGCCTGCGCGCTCCCCACGTCCCAGATGTTGTAGAGGATGACAGGGTCGCCGGGCACGTGAAGCGCGGCAAAGGTCTCGAACTTGCTCGCCATACCGCGGCCCTAGGCTCCGCCCGCAGGCGGCGCAATCGCTGGCGCTTTCGCGGCCGCAATCCTATCTGCGCGCCGGCATGACCGAGCTGAACATCGCCGCTCCGGCCTTGCTCGAGGGCCTGCAGGAAGCCGCGCTGATCGTCGCCGGCGGACGCGTGCTCGCCGCCAACGCGGCCGCGCGCGATCTGCTCGGCGATAGGCTCGAGCACGCGCCGCTCGATCGCGTGATCTCGCATCCCGCGGCGCTCGAGGCGCTGGAGAATCCGTCGACCGAAGCGGGCGGAGTGGAGCTGACCGGCCTCGGCGGATCGCGGCGGCACTGGCTGATGCGCAGCGCGAACCTCGGTGACGGCACCTCGCTGATTCGCTTCGTCGACCGCAGCGAGCTCGCCGCGGCGGAGCAGATGCGCGTCGATTTCGTCGCCAATGCCAGCCACGAGCTCCGAACGCCGCTTTCCACGCTGATCGGCTACACCGAGACGCTGCGCGAGCAAGCCGATGACATCGATCCGGACACGCGCGAGCGCTTCCTGTCGGTCGTGCATGACGAAGCCCGGCGGATGCAGCGCGTGGTCGAGGACCTGATCTCACTGTCGCGCATCGAAGCTGAGAAGTTCACCGCTCCGACCGAAGCCATCGCGCTCGAGCCGCTCATCGACCACACGCTCGAAGCCGCCCGCCGTCTTGCCGACGAGCGCGGCTCCGCGATCGTGCGCGACGTCGCCGAAGCGCTTCCGCAGATCAGCGCGGACCGGAGCCAGATCCTGCAGCTGCTAGACAATCTGATAGAGAATGCGCTGCGCTACGGCGAACCCGGCACGCCGGTGACGGTGTCGGCGCAAACGGAAGGGCCCATGGTGCATCTCTCCGTCGCCGACCGCGGCGAAGGCATCGCGCCCGAGCATATCGCCCGCGTCACCGAACGCTTCTACCGGGTCGACACCGGCCGCAGCCGCTCGCTCGGCGGGACCGGTCTCGGCCTTGCGATCGTCAAGCATATCGTCGAGCGCCACCGCGGACGGCTCAACATCGAAAGCGAGCTAGGGAAGGGGACATGCATCCACGTGCTCCTGCCCGTGGCGCTTTCATAAAAGTGTCACAGGCGACCGCTAGGACGATATTGCCGTGACCAAGCCGACGCTCCTGCTGGTCGAAGACGACCGGGCGCTCGCAGACCTCCTCATGTGGCATTTCGGCCGCGAGGGTTATGAAATCGTCCGCACCGCCGACGGCGACGAAGCTCTGGTCCTGGCGGAAGAGCGCACGCCCGACCTGGTGATCCTCGACTGGATGATCGAGGGCGTGAGCGGGATTGAGGTGTGCCGCCGCCTGAGGCGCCGGGCATCGACCGCGCACGTGCCGATCATCATGCTCACCGCCCGCGGCGAGGAAAGCGACCGCATTCGCGGCCTCGAAACCGGCGCCGACGATTATGTCACCAAGCCGTTCAGCCCGCGCGAGCTCCTCGCGCGAGTCGCCGCCGTGCTTCGCCGCGTTCGTCCCGCGCTTGCCGGCGAACAGCTCGCCTACGGCGACATCGAAATGGACGTCGAAGCGCATCGCGTGCGCCGGGCCGGAAAGCCGGTGCAGCTCGGACCGACCGAGTTCCGCCTGCTGCGCCACTTCATGGAGCATCCCGGCCGCGTCTTCTCGCGCGATCGCCTGCTCGACGCTGTCTGGGGCCACGATCCGGACATCGATGCGCGGACCGTCGACGTCCATATCCGGCGGCTGCGCAAGGCGCTCAACGAAGGCGGCCTCACCGACCCGATCCGCACCGTCCGCTCAGCCGGCTATTCGCTCGACGCCGAAGGCTGAGCGCCGTCACAAAAGTGAAACAAGGCTGTCACCGTGCCGCAGCCCTCATGTCCTAGCAGCATTCCGACACTCGACGGAGGAATGCGTGAAATCGAGCTTTTGGGCGGCTGCGGCCGCCGCGCTGCTGGCCGCGGGCTGCAGCGCAAATAACGACAACAACGCGGGGCAGCCGGCGCCGGCCTCGGCGCAGCAAGTCACCGGCGCGGGGTCGACGTTCGTCTATCCAGTGCTCTCGGCCTGGGCCGCCGACTACCACAAGCAGTCGGGCACGAGCGTGAATTACCAGTCGATCGGCTCGGGCGGCGGCATTTCGCAGGTAAAAGCCGGCACCGTCGATTTCGGCGCGACCGACCAGCCGCTTGCGAGCGACGAGCTCGCGAGCAGCAACCTCGCCCAATTTCCGATCGTGATCGGCGGCATCGTCGCGGTGGTGAACGTGCCGGGCCTCGGCGCGGGTCAGTTGAAGCTCACCGGGCCGCTGCTCGCCGACATTTACGCAGGCAAGGTCAAGAACTGGTCGGACCCGGTCATCGCGCAGCTGAACCCCGGCTTGAAGCTGCCGAGCGCGACCATCGCCGTCGTCCACCGCTCCGACGGCTCTGGGACGACGTTCAACTTCACCCACTATCTCAGCCAGGTCAGCCCCTCGTGGAAGAACGGCCCCAGCGAGGGGAAGACCGTCTCCTGGCCGACGGGCGTGGGCGGCAAGGGCAATGAAGGCGTCGCCGCTTATGTGAAGCAGATCCCCAACTCGATCGGCTATGTCGAATATGCCTATGTCGTGCAGAACGGCATGGCCTACGCCCAGCTGCAGAATGCGGCCGGCACGTTCGTCAGCCCGAGCGCGGAGAGCTTCGCCAATGCGGCGGAGACGGCCGACTGGGCCAGCGCGAAAGACTTCAACTTGGTGATGACCAATGCGCCGGGGCCGAACGCCTATCCGATCACCGCGACGACCTTCATCCTGATGCCGAAGCAGCCGAAGGACAAGGCCAGGTCCGGCGCGGCGCTGAGCTTCTTCAAATATGCGCTCGAAACGGGCCAGGCTCAGGCGAACAAGCTCGACTATGTCCCGCTGCCGGATGCTCTCGTGAAGCAGATCGAAACTTACATCGGCGCCAGTATCAAGTGAGCCCTCCCCCTCAAGCGGCGCCGAGGACCGGCGCCGGCGCTGACCTGCTGTTCCAGCTGGTCACTGCCGGCGCCGCTTGGCTCGTGCTGATCCTGCTTGGCGCCGCCGCTCTTTCGATGGCGTGGGGCGGGCGGCTGGCGTTCGAGACCTTCGGCTGGCGCTTCGTCACCAGCAGCGACTGGGACGCGGTCGCGGGCAAGTTCGGAGCGCTGGTCCCGATCTACGGGACGCTGGCGACCTCGGTCATCGCGCTCGTGATCGCCGTCCCCGTCAGCATCGGCATCGCGCTGTTCCTCACCGACATCGCGCCGCGCTGGCTCCGCGGGCCGATCGGCATCGCGATCGAACTGCTCGCCGCCATCCCGAGCATCATCTACGGCATGTGGGGGCTGTTCGTGTTCGCGCCGTTCATGGCGGCGCATGTCGAGCCGTGGCTCAACGACAATCTCGGGCCGCTCCCGGCAATCGGCGCGCTCTTTACCGGCCCGCCGATCGGCATCGGCTTGCTGACCGGCGGCGTGGTCCTCGGGATCATGATCATTCCGTTCATTTCGGCCGTTGCGCGCGACGTGTTCAACGC
>DASSOE010000085.1:0-4156 GCA_035700945.1 Sphingomicrobium sp.
TGTGGGTGCCGCTGGTCCTGTTCGCGGGCATGATCTTCTGGATGTACCATGTGCTCGCCCACCACCCGGGCGGCCAGCCGATCGGCGCGCTCGAGCGCTTCTTCGCCAGGATCGCGAGGGTCGCGCGGTCGATGCTTCCCAAGCCCAAAGCGGCACCGACCGAGGCATGATCAACCTCGCCGTTTTCCCGTCGCGCCGCCTCGCGCTCTACATGGTCCGGCTGTTCCTGACGCGCAGCCTCGCCGTGCTGTTCGCGCTGATTCTCGTCCTCATGACCCTCGACCTGCTCGGCGAGGCGGGCAAGATCCTCGCCGTGCCGGGCAACGGCGACGCCGAGCTGTGGCATTATGTCGTGCTCCGCGTGCCGATCCTCGTCTCGCGCTTCCTGCCTTTCTCGGTCCTGCTCGGGACGCTCATCGCCTTCGTCAGCCTCAACCAGCACAGCGAGGTCGTGGCGATGAAGGCCGCCGGGCTGTCCGCGCACCAGATCCTGGCACCGCTGGTCCTCGCCAGCATCGGCATCGCCGCGGCCCTGTTCGCCTTCAACGAAGGCGTCGTCGTCAACAGCGCGCGCCACGTCGATGCCTGGTCGAACAACGACTACAAGCCGATCCCGCCCGCGAGCGGCGTGCTCAGCAACGTCTGGCTGCTTCAGGACGACGACCTCGTCCGCGCCGCGATCGTCACCGGCCGCGGGGCCGGCATGACGCTCCACCGGGTCAGCATCTACGACCGCAGCGGCGGCGTGCTGCAGCGCGTGATCAATGCCGCGACCGCGACGCCCGAGCCCTCGGGCGACGGCTGGCTGCTCCACAAGGTCGATCTCTACGATGCGAACATGAACGTCGTCCGCCACGCCGAGCAGACGAAAGCGCTCGCCGGAATCACCCCGGCCCAGTTCACTATTGCCAAAGTCGACCCGACCGAGCTCGACTATTGGACCTTGAAGCAGCGCATCGCCGAGCTCGAGGCGGCCGGCCGCTCGAGCGACGAGGCCCGCGCCGGGCTCGCCCACAAGCTGTCCGGCCCCTTGTCGACGCTGCTGATGCCGCTGCTCGCCGCCGTCGCCGCCTTCGGCCTCGCCCGCTCGGGCCACGTCATGGTCCGCGCCGTCCTCGGCATGGCGCTCGGCTTCGCCTATTTCGTCGCCGACAATTTCAGCCTCGCAATGGGCAACGCCGGCGCCTACCCCCCGCTGGTCGCCGCCTGGGCGCCCTTCTTCCTGTTCCTGCTGATCGGCGAAGCGGTGCTGGTTCGGACCGAGGAATGATGCCCTACTGAGGCACGCATCGCCTGCTCGCTTCATCGGGCTTGCAGCGTCGGAACACGCCTACGTGACCGGCGCGCAAGAGGCGTAGCTCGCGCTCGCTCGCCAGCTCCATCCTGGGCGCATAGATGAGCAGCCTGTAAATCCTGCGCCGCTGCTCGTCCTGCGTGCAGAGCACCAGCGTCGACAGGATCATCCGCTCGCCCTTCGCGTCGGGCTTCTCGTCCTGATACGACCAGCCGTTGCAATCGTCATAGCCGCCGACAATCTTTCCCCAGCGGACCGTGATCAGATAGTCCGCGTTCCCGACCGGCTCGCCGTCGAATGTCACCGCTCGCCAGCTGCCGTCTTCGGGAGGCGCCGCGAGCGCATGCCAGACATCGGCCAGGCCGCCTCGCAAGAACATGCCGGCGCCGATCAGGACGAGCGCCGCGGCGAGCGCAATCACCACGACGACGATGCTCAGCTTCTCCCGGCGGCGCATCATCGGTCGGCGGCGAGCTGCTCCGGCGGCACGCTCAGGGGTTCACCGCCGTGATCCGCACCGGCCCCGGCGGCGAGCAGGTCGCATTGGGGCAGCGGTGGTCGAACCAGATTTCGCCGCTGCCGATCATCGCGCCCTGGTCCCGCACGAACAGCCGGTTTGCGCGCTGGCGCAGGATCGCGCTGCGCACCTTCGTCGTGAAAATTTCGTCGAAGTCGCGCTCGACCGACTGCGCGTCGCGGTAGACGCGGGCGCCGCCCGCCGCGTTCACCCGCAGCGGGAAGCCGATCAGCGCGATGAGCGCGTGGGAATCGTTCGACCTGACCGCCGCCTGAAGCCGCGACAGGAACGACCGGTAGGCCGGATCGGTCGCTCCGGCGCTCTCCGCAGTCTTCGCCTGAAGGCCGTTCTGTGCGGTCAGCGCCGGCTGCTGGATGCGGGATCCGGTGACGACGACATTGTCGGCCGCCGCTTCGGCCGACCTCTCGGCGCGCGCCGCCGGTGCGGGCGGGGGCGGCGGCGAGGGAGGGGGCGCGGGCGGCGGAGGAGGCGCCGCCATCGCCATCCTGGCCGCGGGCGGCGGCGGCGCAGCTGCAATGGGCGGTGCTGCGCCGGTTGCGATGGGCGCCGCTTGGGTCGTGGGTTCGTTAGCCGCCGCCACGCCGGCATCCTGGCTGCGGTACTTCCGAGTGGCCGACGGGATGCCGCCAGCGGGTGCAGCCGGAGCAATCTCCGCTACCCATGGCGCCGGCGCGGCAGGCTTGGCAGGCGCGGCCGGCGCGCCGTCGCGAACCTGCACGGCCGCCGAAGGCGCGTGTCCGGACGTCGATGGCGCATTCCTCAACCCGATCAGCGCGGCGGGAACCCCGACCACCACCAGCAGCATCGCCGAGAAGGCCATCGCCAGCTGCGGCCGGTGGGTGCTCGCCCACGAACGCCGCGGCCCCTCCGTCGCCGCAGGAGCCACGTCCTCGACCCCGTCGAACCGCCGCAGCGCCGTCTCGATCGCGGCGTCGCGGCGGGCGGGGCGCGGCGGCGGCGGCGTCGGCAGCCAGCCCGACTGGTCCTTCTCCGCCGCCATTATCGCGTCCCGTCCATCGTCTCTGTCTAGCGGCATAATCGCGCGCGTCGAAGCGTCTCGTGGGTGGCCGCCGGTGCCCGTCCGCGGCACCGGCGGCCGCAAGCGCTACTCGCCGAGCTTGGCCAGCGTCCGCGCGCTCTTCGCCGCGCGCACCAGCTGCACGAACTCGGAACGATAGCCGAATTCGTCCTTGCCCTTGGCCGCATTGGCGATCCGCAGCACGTCGTCGTAGCTCAGCGATCCCGAATATTTGCCGCCGCGCAGAAGCTCGGCGAACCCGGCGACCGCGGCGGCGAACCGCGCGTCCTGCGGCGCCGCGGCGAAGCTGCGCACTTCCGAACGCCGGTCGATCGGCGTCGAGATCAGCCGGCTCGTCTTCGACCTGGGCAGCTTGTAGCGGATTTTCACGAAGCCATACTCGCTGCCGCCGCTCGCCGTGCCCGTTGGCTTCGAGTAGCGCAGGTCGCTCATCGTCCGATTGCCCCCGACCGGCACGATCTCGTACAGCGCGGTGACCGTCTGGCCCGACCCGACGTCGCCCGCATCGACCTTGTCATTGTCGAAATCGTCGCGGTTGAGCGCGCGCGTCTCGTAGCCGATCAGCCGGTACTCGGCGACCGTCGCCGGGTTGAACTCGACCTGGATCTTCACGTCCTTGGCGATCGGGAACAGGGTCGAGCTCGCTTCCTCGACCAGCGTCTTCCGTGCTTCCGCGAGCGTGTCGATATAGGCGGCGGTGCCGTTGCCGTTCTGCGCCAGCGTCTGCATCAGCGCGTCGTTGTAATTGCCCATGCCGTAGCCGAGCACCGACAGGAACACGCCCTTCTCGCGCTCGCGCTCGATATAGCCCTTGAGCTCCTCCTGGTCCGTAATTCCGACGTTGAAGTCGCCGTCGGTCGCGAGGATCACACGGTTGACGCCGTGCGGGTCGAGGTTCGCTTCGGCCAGCGAGTAAGCCTGGCGGATGCCCTCGGCGCCCGCGGTGCTCCCGCCCGCCCCGAGCGAGTCGATCACCGCCTCGATCTTGTGCTTCTCGCGCACCTTCGTCGGCTCGAGCGCGGTGCCGGCATAGCCGGCATAAGTGACGATCGACACGGTGTCGGTCGGCAGCAGCTCATCGAGCAGCATCTCGAGCGACTGCTTGAGCAGCGGCAGCTTGTTCGGCTCCTGCATCGAGCCCGAGGTGTCGATCAGGAAGACGAGGTTCGCGTGCGGCCGCGCGCGTTGCTCGACGTCATAGCCCCTGATGCCGATGCGGACGAGCTTGCGACCGTCCGACCATGGCGCGGGGAGCACGGCGATGTTGGTGCTGAACGGCTGCTCC
>DASSOE010000086.1:0-8541 GCA_035700945.1 Sphingomicrobium sp.
GGCGGCCGGTGAACTTCGCATAAGCGCAGGCGGCGAAGGCGCCCGCTTCCTCGTGGCGGACCTGCACGAACCTGATCTTGTCCTGCCGCTCGCGGAGCGCCTCGAAGACGCCGTTGATGCCGTCTCCGGGGATTCCGAAGATGGTGTCCACGCCCCAGTCGATGAGGGTTTCGACGAGGACGTCGCCGCCGGTCTTGGCCATTGTTCTTACTCCTAGCTCTCTTCGTAAACGCGCACGTCGCGGAACGGTCCCCCGCTCGTTCCCGCTGCTGGTTGGGTGGGTTCCGGCGGAGGCCGGAGGATGATGTCGCGCGGGACTTGCCTGACGTCCGTGACGCCGGTCAGCGCCATGGCGATGCTGAGCTCGTCCTTGAGGATTTCGAGCGCCCTGGTGACGCCCGGCTGCCCGTACGCGCCGAGCCCGTAGAGATAGGCGCGGCCGATGAAGCAGGCGCGCGCGCCGAGCCCGAGGAACTTGAGCACGTCGAGTCCCGAGCGCACGCCGCTGTCGACATAAACCTCGGTCTTGTCCCCGACCGCGTCGACGATGCTGGTCAACACCGACGCCGTCGACGGCGCGCCGTCGAGCTGCCGGCCCCCGTGGTTGGACACCAGGATCGCGTCGGCGCCGGCGCCGATCGCCATCTTCGCGTCCTCGACATCCATGATGCCCTTGACGACCAGCTTGCCGGGCCACAGCGAGCGCACCCATTCGAGCGTCTTCAGGTCGAACGAGCTGTCGAGCTGGCTCTTCACCAGCTCGGCCATTTCCGCGACGTTGCCGGACTTCACCTTCCCGGCATAATTGCCGAAGCTCCAGCGCTTCGAATGGAGCATCGCGAATGCCCACGACGGGTGCGAGACGATGCTCCAGATGTTCGCCGGGGTGAGCTTGGGCGGCACCCCGAGGCCGTTGTGGACGTCGCAATAGCGGGTGCCCTCGACGTGCAGGTCCATGGTCAGGATCAGCACCGGGCAGCCGGACTTCTTCGCGCGCTCCAGAAGCTCCTTCGAAAAGCCGCGGTCCTTTTCGAGGTAGAGCTGGAACCAGAAAGGGCGCTCGACCGAGCTGCGCACGTCCTCGATCGAGAGCAGCGCATTGGTCGAGAGCGAAAAGGGGACTCCGAAATCGTGCGCGGCCCGGCACGAGAGGATTTCGCCGTTCGACCAGATCGCGCCGCACATGCCGGTCGGTCCGATCGCGACAGGGATGCTCACCTTCTCGCCGAGCATCGTCGTTTCGAGCTTGCGGTCCGACACGTCGAACATCACCCGCTCGCGGAAGCGGATCGCGTCGAGGTCGCGGCGGTTCTCGCGCAGCGTGATCTGCGAGAAAGAGCCCGCCTCCATATAGTCCATGAAGGGCTTGGGCACGCGGGCGTGCGCGCGCTTGCGCAGGTCCTCGATGCTGGCGATGTCGTCCGGCGCTTTCCTCACAGCTCGCCTCGCTTCGCCATGTCGGAGATGCGCTTCCCCATGCGGCAGGCGAGCGCCTGGATCGTCAGCGACGGATTGACGCCGCCGCTGGTCGGAAAGAGCGAGCCGTCGCACACCCAGAGGTTGCGGATCGACCAGCTGCGGCCGTCCTTGTTCACGACGCTGTCGTGCGGGTCGTCACCCATCCGGCAGCCGCCCATCAAATGCGAGGTGTCGTGGTCGGTCCACAGCTCTTTCGCGCCCGCGCCTTCGAGCACCGCGCGCATCGAGCCCTTGCTGTGCTCCATCAGCTTCCGGTCATTCTCGGAGTAACTGAACGTCACGCGCGGGATGGGAAGCCCGTACTGGTCCTTCTCGTCCGCGACTTCGACCCGGTTGTGCCGCTGCGGCTCGGTCTCGCCGACGATTCTCAGCCCCGCGATATGGTTGTAGCGGGTCATCTCCTGGCGCAGCTTCATGCCCCACATGCCGCGGTTGATCGCCTGCGCCTCGGCCCAGCCGACCGGCAGCGGCCCCTGGCTCATGAACGCATAGCCGCCGTGGAAATCCTTGGCCGTATCGTCGTAATTCCAGTGCTCGGTGACGGCCATGCACGGCGGCGCTTTGTAGCAGCGCACCTCCTCGTCCATGATCCCCCACACGCCGGGCCCGGAGTGGGTCATGAGGTGCGTGCCGACGAGGCCGTTCTCGTTGGCGAGGCCGTGCGGGAAATGGTCGCACTTCGAGTTGAGCAGCAGCCGTGGGGTCTCGATCGCGTAACCGGCGACGACGACATGCTTCGCCTTCTGGCGCCGCCACGCGCCGCCGCGATGATAGGTGAGACCCGACGCCGTGCCGTCCTTGCCCATCTCGATGCGCCCGACCATCGCGAGGTCGCGGACCTCGGCGCCGGCCTTGAGCGCGCGCGGGATGAAGGTGACGAGCACGCTCTGCTTGGCGTTGGTCGAGCAGCCGTAGGCGCAAAAGCCGCGATAGACGCACGGGTGCGCCATGCCGCGCGGAGCCGAGAGCGTTGCAAGGGGGAGGGGCGACCATTTGACGCCAATCGCCTCGCAGCCGCGCGCGAGCACGAGCCCTGCGGCGTTCACGGGATGCGCGCGATAGGGGTAGCGCTTGCGCCGCTTGCTCCACGGATAGGAGATCGGGCCGGAGATCTTCAGCGCCTCTTCGGCTTCCTC
The DNA here is from genome assembly GCA_035700945.1 of Sphingomicrobium sp. Taxonomy (GTDB): domain Bacteria; phylum Pseudomonadota; class Alphaproteobacteria; order Sphingomonadales; family Sphingomonadaceae; genus Sphingomicrobium. Next base: position 2,616 of record DASSOE010000086.1, read on the forward strand.
ATAATAAGGCTCGAGCTCGTCGAAGCTGATAGGCCAGTCGCGGCCGTAGCCGAGCCTTGACCTGCACTTGAACCATTCGGGCCGCCAGCGCAGCGCGATCATCGTGTAGTGGACGGTGCTCCCGCCGACGCCGCGCCCGCTGTTGTTCGAGCCCAACTCGATCGGGTCCGCGCCGCCGGTGATCCGCTCGTCCGTCCAATATAATCCGCCCTGGTCGCGCTCGTCGGAGACGAAGTCCTCGAGCGGCCGCCAGAACGGACCGGCCTCGAACGCGACGACCGAGAAACCCGCCTCCGCGAGCTTGCACGCCAGCGTCCCGCCGCCCGCGCCGGTGCCGACGATCGCGAAGTCGACCTCTTCATTGTCGTCGTAGGTGCGCATCGGCACCCACTTGCCTTCGCGGAACACGTCGGGCGCGCGGCCCGCAACGGCGCGGGGCTCGGCGACCTCAAGCATGTTCGGCCTCGAAGTCGAATTCCTCGGCTTCCCAAGGGTCGCGCTCGTCGAACCCGAGCCGCGCATAGCCGCGCGGAGAGGCAGGGCCGCCGAAGCCGATCTCACTCCATGCGGAAGGGTGCGAATAATAGACGCCGACCACCTGCTTGAGCAGGTGATGAAGGAAGAAGCCGCCCGCCGGCAGATCGCGCCAGTAGCGGCTCTCGACGCGATTGTGCTGCACGTCGGTCAGCAGCGCGTCCTGGTCCTCGGGCGACAGCTCCTCGAAGCATTTGCCGTGGCGGTTGCGGGCCTCTGCGGCGATCGCGTCGAGGCCCTGCCGCCACGCCTCGCGCATCGGCGGCATGTCGGCATAGCGGTATCCTGGCGAGCGGTTCTCGTGGAGCATGTCGTCGATCCACGGCACGATCGGCACCGGCTCCTCGCGCTCGGGCTGCGGCATCAGGCGCGCGGCGATCGCCTCGAGCAGCGACCATTGCTCCTCGCTGAAGAAGCGCCGCGGCGGCACTTCCTCGAGCCGCTTGCGTACCGCCTCGCGGGTCTGGTCGTTCCACGACGGCGAATCCGATTTGTCGAGTACGTCGTAGGTCAGGAAAGGGGTGCGGAACTCGCTCACTTCTGCCGCTCCCCGAGAAGCGGGAGCACGCCGAGCCCCGCGGCGGCGATGCCGAGGAAGGCGGGCGGCGCGGGCAGGGGCGGGCCCTGGAGGATCATCTGGCTCCAGTTGCGCCAGCCGCCCATGTTGCGGTGGATCCCGTAGGCGTGGAACATCGGCCCGGCGATCCCGAGCACGGCGGTGGCTCTGAGCAAGGGATCGGCGACCCTGACTGCGGGCGGTGTGAGCGCAGCGGCTCCGATCGCCATTGCGGCGAGCGGCGGGATCGTGACCGGCGCGTACATCGCCGGGTCCTGGAACGCGCCGCGGAAATGCAGCAGGCCGGCTTCGGCGACCGTGCCCATCAGCGAGAAGGCGATCAGCGCCGCCGTATGCTTCGGCAGGCGCGTGCGCACGTACTCGCGCTCGCTCAGCATTTCGCCGGCGATGACGCCGTAGAGCCCCGCGAGCGTCAGCGCCGCCGGGGCGCCGGCAGGCGCGGCGTAGAACAAGTTCAGCGCATCCAGCTGACCGGGCCGCTTGAGGATATTGTAAGCGTGAAAGCCGAGGCCGATCAGCCCGGTCGCGCCGACGGTGAGCAGCGCGATCTTCGGCAGTCGCTCGTTCGCGCGCTCGGGCCGGAACGCGATCCAGGTCGCCGCGCCAATTCCGAGCAGCGCCATCGTCGGCCCGACGAACATCGCGCGGTCCTTGAACTGCCCACGATAATGTTCGAGCGCGCTGTCGAGGGTGACGCTGACGCAGAGGATCGCCGCGCCCGCGCCGAGCGCCTGGGCGGCGCGATGGCTGGTGTCGCCCCTGGGCTTCCACGCGCGCTGGAGCAGCCAGCCCGCCGCCGCCGCCGTGGCGACCGTCGCCGCCGCGACCGCGATGAGCGGGCGGTGCGATGGTTCGGGCTGGTGGGGTGCAAGCAAGGATCAGCTCCGCTGGCGCGCTTCGGTCTTGCGCCGCTTGGCGCCTTCGGCCTTGCCGCCACGTGTCGCGAACATGAAACCGGCGCCAGCCATCGCGGCGCCGAGCGCCGCGAGCCCGAGCTGCTTCTTGTGCTCGCTGATCCACAGCTCCGCGCTCGAGTCGACCGCCTCGTCGCTGAAGCTGCCGCGCGCGCCATGATCGCCCGCGACCGGCTCGAACAGATTGTCCTTGCGGGTCGGCTTCACGCGCTCGGGCCGCTGCTGGCTCTTGAACCCGGTCGCCGCGAGATAATGGTCGAGCGCGCTCGATGCGACCTTGTTGCCCCAGATCGCCTCGACCGCGGGCATCCCGACCTCGACTTCCTTGCGGTCGGTGTGCGCCGCGAAATAGATCGCGCGGCCCGCGACCTCGGGCTGGTAGACCTTGCCGACGGGCCGGGGCTGCCCGGGAAGCTTGGCCCTGATCCAGTCGAACTGCGGCGTGTTGACGCCCGGCAGCTGGACCATCGTGATTGTCACGCCCGGCGCGTCGTGGAGCAGCTCGGAGCGGACGGAGTCGATGAAACCCTGGATGGCGTGCTTGGCGCCGCAATAGGCCGACTGCAGCGGGATCCCGCGATAGGCGAGGGCCGAGCCGACCAGCACCACCTTGCCGCGGCCGCGCGGGAGCATGCGCTTGAGCGCGGCGCGTGTGCCGTTGACCTGGCCGAGATAGGTGACTTGCGTGACGCGCTCATATTCCTCGGGAGTCACGTCCATGAATCGCGAGAAAATTCCGGCGAAGGCGTTGTTGACCCATATGTCGATCGGCCCGAGCTCGCGCTCGATCTCGTCCGCCGCATCCTCGACCGCCTTCCAGTCAGCGACGTCCGTCGGGATCGCGAGCGCGCGCTGTCCCATCTCCTCGACCTCGCGCCGTGTTGCGTCGAGCCCGTCCTTGCCCCGCGCGAGGATCGCGACGTCATAGCCGTTGCGCGCGAACTCGCGGACGGTCGCTCGGCCGACGCCGGCGGTTCCGCCGGTCACCACGACGATTGGGTTGGCATCACTCATCACACGCTCCTTGCCTTCCCCACCCACTCAGGCTCGTTCCAATGATCTTCGCGCCGCCGCAGCGCGATCGCCCCGACCCAGCCGAAGCCGAGCATCGCCAGCGACGCCGCGACCATCAGCGGCGCAACGGGCCAGCCGATGCCGGGCATTCCGGGCAGCACGAGCCAGGCATTCTCGATCACCCGCATCGTCAGCGTCAGCCCGGCGAGCGCCATCATCGCCCTTCGGCTCGCGCGCACCGTCGGCGACAGCAGCGCAGCGAAGGTTACGAGCCCCTGCAACCCGTAAAGAAGCCAGGCGAGCGCTCCCCAGCCGTCGCGGCCGCGCTCGATGTACCAACGCGCTTCAGCCGGAATGTCTCCGGCCCAGATCACGATATACTGCATCGCGTGCATGTAGCCCCACATCAGCAGCGCGGTGACGAGCACGCCCGCGGCGGCGAGCGGCGCCTTGCCTTCGCTGCCCCACAGCCCGAGCAGGATCGCGAACGAGATGCCGGCGAGCCACTGGTTGGTGAGCGCGAGCAGGCCGTAGATCGAGGAGTGGAATTGCGGCTGCGTCGATTCCGCGAAGTCGATGCCGATGAGCGAGCCGATCAGCGCGTAGGCGATCACGCCCGCCGCCGCGATCGGCGCGCGGAGGCGGGGTCGGGCAGCAAGCAGCGCCCAGGCGATCAGGCTGAGCACGACGAGGTAGATGACCGTGCGCACGACGAAGAAGCCGGTCGACAGCCACAGCGCCTTGAACGCGGCATAACCAGTGGTCGCCCCGGCCGCGGTCCACGGGTAGATCAGCTCGACGCCGATCAGAAGCGGGATCATCGCGACCGCGACCAGCGGCACCAAAGTCGCGCCGAGCGCCAGCGGCCGCGCGTAGAGCCGGCGCCAAGTCCCGGGGATCAGCGCCACCAGCATCAGCAGCGCGAGGGCACCGATCGGGATCGAGCCCCAGCCGAGCCAGCACACCAGCCACGCGATCAGCGTATCGCGCGGCGCGAATACGAGCCCGACCGCGCAGCCGATCAGGCCCACGATCCCGATGATGAGCGCACGGTCGCGCGTCATCGTGCCGGCGCCTTCATGCGCTGCAGCGCGCGGATATAGGCGGCGATCGCCCAGCGGTCAGCCGGCGGCACCCGGTCGGCGTAGCTATACATGACGCCGTGGCCGTGCGTGATGACGTCGACGAAATGCTCGTCGGGCGCATTGATCAGCCGAGCTTCGTGGAAGCTCGGCGGCTTGGGGAATCCGCGTTGGACCACCATGCCATCGGCGTCGCCTCCGGGGCCGTGGCACTCCGAACAGAAGATGTTGAACCGCTCGCGCCCGCGTTTCACCAGCGCCAGCGTCATCGGCGGCTTTTGCTCAAGCACGTTGCCGAGCTCCTGCTCGCGCGACACGCTGCCCGGCGGCGGGCTTTGCAGCACCTTGCCGTTGGGGAAGACGCTCGAGCGCTCATATTCATCGAGCTTGCGCTGGTCGCTCATGGTCAAATTCTGGTTGCACGCGGCAAGCAGCAGCACGGACATCGGCAGCGCGCTCTTCATGGCAACACCGCCTCGACCGTCCACGCGCCGAGGCTGCCGAGGAATCCACGCGTGCGCTCCGCATCGAACCCGGGATCGCTTGCGTCGATGTAGAGGAAGAAGCGGTCCGCCGACGCGAAGCCGAAGCGCGGCGTGCCGAACAAGGGATGATGAAGCTTCGGCAGCCGGTTGATGATCAGCATGCCGGCGACCGCGAACGTCACCGCGCACAGGATCATGATCTCGAAATCGACGACGAAAAAGGCGGGCCAGGCGAATAGCGGCCGGCCGCCGACTTCGATCGGGTAGTCGGCGTTCACGAACAGCTGCACCGCCAGCATCCCGAAGAAGCCGACCAGCCCGCCGATGATCGTGATCCAGCCGATGCGGTGGTCGCGCTTCAGGCACAGCAGTTCGGCCATGCCTTCGACCGGGAACGGGCTGAACGTGTCGATGCAGCGGAAGCCTTCCGCGCGCGCGCGCCTTGCAGCGTCAAGGAGCGCCTCGGGAGTCCCGAACTCGCCGATATATCCGAGCAGGCGGTCAGCCACGCGCCGCCTCCTCTTGCTCGCGGGCGAGCACTTCCTTGTCCTCGAAGATCGAGATCGACGGCAGGAAGCGGACGAACAGCAGGAACGGCGTCAGGAACAGGCCGAGCATCCCGATGTAGGTGCTCCAGTCCCAGAAGCTCGCATGATAGTAGCCGAAGCTCGACGGCAGGAAGTCTTTGTACAGGCTGGTGACCAGGATCATGTAGCGCTCGAGCCACATGCCGACGACGACCGTGGTGCTGATCAGGAACAGCAGCACCGGGCTCCGCCTGACGCGGTCGAACCACAGCCCCTGGAGCGGCAGGAAGTTGCAGCAGACCGCGCCCCAATAGCTCCACGCATAGGTGCCGAAGAAGCGGTCGTGGACGGTCGCGATCTCGCGCGCCTCGCCCGAATAGTAAGCGTCGAACACCTCGAAGAAGTATCCGTAGGCGGTCATCATCCCCATCGCGAGCGTGACCTTGGCGAGCACGTCGAGGTGGCGTTCGGTGACGATGTGGCCGAGCTGGAAGGTGTGGCGCATCACGATCGCGATCATCGCCACCATCGCGAAGCCGCTGAACGCGGCGCCGAGCACGAAATAAGGCGGGAAGATCGTCGAGTGCCAGCCGGGGATCTGCCCCGACGCGAACAGCAGCGACACCTCGCTGTGCACCGAAACGACCAGCGGCACCGCGATCGCGGCGATCGTCCGATAGGTCTTGTTCCACACCGCCCAGTGCCGCGCCGACCCGCGCCAGCCCAATGCGAAGATGCCGAAGAACAGCTGCCAGCCGCGCTTCCTCGCGCGGTCGCGCACCGTCGCCAGGTC
>DASSOE010000087.1:0-29081 GCA_035700945.1 Sphingomicrobium sp.
ATGTCGATATTTTCGATGATAGTGTCGCGGTCGGCGCCGCTCATCACCGTGTCGAGGAACGGGTAGAGGTTGACGACGACGAGATCGATCGGAGCGATGCCGTGCTCCGCCATCGCCGCCGCATGCTCGGGATTGTCGCGCACACCGAGCAGGCCGCCGTGAACTTTCGGGTGGAGCGTCTTGACCCGCCCGTCCATCATCTCCGGGAAACCGGTCAGGTCGGAGATGTCGCGGACCTCGGCGCCTTCCTGACGTAGCTTGGTGGCCGTGCCCCCGGTCGACACGATCTCAACGCCGTGCTTCGCCAGGCCTGAGGCAAGGTCCTCCAGTCCGCTCTTGTCCGAAAGCGAAATCAGCGCCCGGCGAACGGGAACGAGGTCAGTCATGCCAAGTCCTTCTGGTTAGCTGGCGCGGCGGAACTGCCATCCGATTTCGCCGCCCAATGCCGAAACTTCCCCGATGATGACGAGCTGCATGGTCGGGTGCGGCCGCCCGCGGCCGTCGATCCACAAGCTCTCCTCGGTGGCGAGATTGCCGCCGCGGCAGCGGAAGTTCCAAGGCGGTGCTCCCTTCGACCGCAGGATCGCGCCCATGCCGTCGGCGGTGATCGTCGCTTCGATGCCGGGCGCAAGGTGGAAGCGCGCCGCATAAGGCGCCGATTCGCGGATCTTCTTGCGCCCCTTCGGCATCAGCTGGTCGGCGCCGCGGATCTCCTTGCCGTCGTTGCCGAGCATCAGGCTGCGCTTGTGGACCATGCCGAACGAGCGGACGTAGCCGTCGTGGCTCGCCTCGAGGCGGCTCGAATCATTGTCTTCGGCGCGGTCGATCGCGACGTCTTCCACGCCTTTGCCGAGCGAGCCATCCGCGAGGATGTTGGTCGAATTGGTGTCGGCGAGCACCAGCGTGCTGTGCGCCGCGGTCGTCCGAAGCCCCTCGACCAGCTCGTCCGGCAATTCGCTCGGTAGCGGGCCGGGACCGCCGCAATTGACGACCAGGCGCTGCCCGCCGTCTGACAGTTCGAACGCGAGCGTCGAAGCGGATCCCTGATGGGCCATTTTCTGCTGCGGCGGCGGCGCGGCGTCGACGACGAGGATCGTGCCGAGCGCCGACATCCGGTGATAGCCCCACCCGCGCGGCTGCCTGAGCGGCCGCGCGCGAAGGCCGCATCCCTCGATCAGCGCCGTGAGCCGGGACGGTTCCCCGGGGCCGCAGCCTTGCCAGCTCGAGAGTGCGCCGTCGCCCATGGTGACGCCATGAAGCGCCGCGAGCGACGCCTGCGCAGCGGCTTCGATCCCTTCCGGGATCGTCTGCTTCGCTGCCTGGTAGCAGGCGCGCAGCAGGCCCATTCGGTCGACGAGCAGCAGCTGTTCGAACGGCGAGCGGCTGATCAGTCCGCCATCGTCGAACTGGGCGGAGGCAAGCGCGCGCGCCAGTCCCGCTTCGCCGCGCGCGACGCGCGGAACTCCGCCCTGCACAAGCAGTCCGGCGGCGACCACGCCGCACCAGGCGGTGACTCGATCGATGCCCGCCGCAGCCTTGTCGGCGCTACCGTCGAGGTGGCGTGCGCCGCGCGCGAGGGTGTTGAGCAGCGCCGAACGGTATCCGCTGTCGCCGCTCGACAGGATGTACGGCGCGTAGGCGCTCCAAAAGAGGATCCGCTCGCCCCAGAGCTGCGGCGCCCAGGCTTCGTCGACCCTGGAGCCGTGCGTCAGCAGCCAGCGCCCGACAACGGCTTCGGCGAGCCGTGCCCCTTTCTCGCGCGATGCGGCAGCGGCGAGATCGCGCAACCAGGAGAAACCCTGCAGATGCTCTGCGGTGACCCCTCGCGCGCCGATCGCAGCAAAGTTGAGATCCTTGAGCGGAATAGTGTCGCTTCCCACCGTGAGGCGCCCGCCGAGCAGCGCCTCGCCGCGCTGGCGATCCCCGTGGACATGGTCACGCGGGACGGCGACCAGCTTGAGCGGCTGGCTGCCATGCTTGAGACGCGACAGCAGCGAGCCGCGCGCAAGCTTGCTGACGACGGCGCGGTCCGCGGCCGAGGGATTGCCCGCCTTTAGGCCGCTCATCCTTGTCCTCGAAGCGCCTTGATGTTGCCGGCATAGGCCGACGGGCCGCCGCGGAACACCGCGGTGCCGGCGACGAGCGCAGTCGCGCCGGCGTCCACCGCCTGCCGCGCGGTGTCCGGATCGATGCCACCATCGACCTCGACGATGACGTCGAGCGAATCATTGGCGACGCGGTTGGCGACCGCCTCGATCTTCTTCAGCTGGCTCGCGATGAACTTCTGGCCGCCGAACCCCGGGTTCACGCTCATCACGAGAACCAGATCGATCTCATCGAGCACATAGTCGAGCATTTTGGCAGGGGTCGCGGGGTTGAGGGAAACACCGGCCTTCTTGCCCAGGCTCTTCACGCGCTGGATCGTGCGGTGAAGGTGCGGCCCGGCCTCGGGATGAACCGTAATGATGTCGGCGCCGGCCTCGGCGAAGGCGTCGAGGAACGGATCGACCGGAGAGATCATCAGGTGGACGTCGAACGGCTTGTCGCTGTGCGGCCGGAGCGCTTTCACCACGGCGGGCCCGATCGTCAGGTTGGGCACGAAATGGCCATCCATGACGTCGACATGGACCCAGTCGGCGCCCGCCTCGCCGATCGCGCGCACTTCGTCGCCGAGCCTGGCGAAATCGGCGGACAGGATCGAAGGGGCGATTAAGGGCGCGGGCATCGGCCCGATTAGACGGGATTAGCCGTGCCGGACAAGCCGCGCGATGAAGAAGCCGTCGAGCCCGCCTTGGGCTTCGAGCAAACCCGGGAGGATGCGCACCCACCCCTGCTCCGACGGCTTCGCGAAGTCGGGCAGATCGACCGTCGTGGACATGACGAGATCGCTATTGGCCGCGAGAAATGCCCCAATAACGCCTTCGCCCTCCTGCGGCTCGAGCGAGCAGACGGAATAGACGAGGCTTCCGCCCGGCTTCAGCCACTGCGCCGCCCGGTCGAGGAGCCGCCGCTGAAGTTCGGCATTGTCGGCCACGATTTTCGGCCGCGCGCGATAGAGGACTTCGGGGTGACGGCGGAAGGTGCCGGTCGCCGAGCAGGGCGCGTCGAGCAGGATCGCATCGAACGCGCGGCCCGGCTCCCATTTCAGCGCGTCGGCCGTCACCAGTTTCGCCGCGAGATGTGTACGTTGAAGATTCTCGCGCAGTCGTCCGAGACGACTTCCCGACGAATCCACGCCAGTCACCCGGTGGCCTGCGGCGGCGAGCTGCATTGTCTTCCCGCCGGGCGCGGCGCAGAGGTCGAGCACGTCCCTGGCATCGTCCTCGATGAGACGCGCGGGCAGCGAAGCGGCGAGATCCTGCACCCACCAGCGGCCGCCGCCGAAACCGGGAAGGTCGGCAACGGAGGAGCTTTTCAGCCTGACATGGCGCGGCGCGAGCGACATGCCGCCATGCGCGCGGGCGTAGGCCTGCGCTTCATCGTCGTCGGCGAAGCTGAGGTCGAGCGGCGGGCGCGTCATAATCTGGCGCCGGGCGGCTTCGACCACCGATCCGCCCCAGGCCGCGTGCCAGCGCTCCTCGACTTGCGGCGGAAGGTGCGGCGCTTCGTGCAACGCCAGCCCGCGCCTCAGCAGGGTACCAAGAACGCCATGCACCAGCCGCCTCGGCCCGCCGTCGACCAGCGGCAGCGCGGTTGCGACGAGCGCGTGATCGGGCGTGGACAGGCCGATCTTCTGGGCAAGTGCAAGGCGCAGCACCATGCGCGCCTTGCTGTCGTCGGGGAGCTGCTGCCGCGTGGCGCTGTCGATCAGTTGATCGAGGTCGGGCAGCCGCCGCAGCACCTCTCCGGCGATGGCGACGGCGAGCGCGTGGTCGGCTGGAGCGAGGCCGCGGACGCGGGCGGCTGCAGCGTCGAGCGTCTGCCCCCGCCGAAGCACCGCATCCAACGCCTGCAGTGCAGCTCGGCGTGCACCCAGACCTTCAGTGCTTGGCATCGAGACTGCCGTTCGCCATCTTGGGATCGTGAAGCGCCCGAAGCATCTCCATCCGCCGAGCTATCTCAGCCCTTCTCCGCCGGTGCCCGAGCCAGAGGCGGTTGAACCGCCGCCGCCCGCGGGTGAGGAGGAAAAGCTCGACCCGACGCGCTACGGCGACTGGGAGAAGAAGGGGATCGCGGTCGATTTCTAGACGCCTTCGGCGCGCGGCGGGCGCGACAGCAATGCGTCGAGGACCTGCTCGACACTGGCTCGCCCCGCGACCAGCGCATCGACCGCTTCGACGATCGGCATGTCGATTTCCTTCTCCCGCGCCAGCCGTGCCAGCACTGGCGCGGTGAAGGCGCCCTCCGCGACCGTGTTTCGCTTCGACAGCAGCTCGGACACGGGACGGCCCTCGCCGATTCCCACCCCGAGCGAGTAATTGCGCGAGCTCGTTGACGAGCAGGTGAGGACGAGATCGCCGAGGCCCGAAAGACCAGCGAGCGTTTCCGGCTTGGCGCCATAAGCCACGCCGAAGCGGCTCATCTCGGCAAAGCCGCGCGCGATTAGCGCGGCGCGCGCGTTTTCACCAAGGCCCTTCCCCTCGACAACGCCGCAAGCGATCGCGAGGACGTTCTTTACCGCGCCGCCGATCTCCGCTCCGGCAAGATCGTCGGATACGTAAATGCGAAAGGCCGGCTGCGAGAGGTGGTCGCGGAGCCGCTCTGCGAGCGGAAAATCCTCGCCGGCGAGCGTGACCGCAGTGGGCAACCCCCGGGCTACTTCATGCGCGAACGTCGGGCCCGACAACACCGCGATCGGCGACGTCGAGCAAACCTCGCGTGCGACCTGGTGAAGCAGCGCGCCCGAGCTCTCCTCGATCCCTTTCGAACAGAGGACGAGCGGAATGCCGGGGCACGGCATCCGCGCGAGGACCGCCCGCATGTGCTGCGCCGGCGTTACCACCAGCCACGCATCGCAGCCGGAAAGCTCGGAGAAATTGCCCGTCGCCCGGATCGCCGGGTCCAGCTTCACGCCCTGGAGGTAGATCGGGTTTTCGTGGATACGGTTGACGGCCGCGACGACATCGTCCTCGATCGCCCATAGCAGGGTGTCGCGGCCGCCCTGCGCCGCGACCTGCGCCAGCGCCGTGCCCCACGCGCCGCCGCCGATGACACCGAGCTTCATGCCTTCACGCCTGCCCCGCGGACCTTTTCCGCGGCCGGGTCGAGCGGCCAGCGCGCCCGCGCCGGCGCATCGAGATCGTCGCACAGGCCGGCGGCGAAACGCTCCGCGCCAGCCCAGGCGATCATCGCCGCATTGTCGGTGCAGAGCCAGGCGGGCGGCACACTGAAGCGGCGATTTTCGCGCGCTGCAAGATCGGCGAGCGCGGCTCGGATCGCGTGGTTCGCGGCGACACCCCCTGCAACGACGAGCGCCGGCGCATCGCTGCTTTCGAGCGCGAGCCGCGTGCGGTCGACGAGACAATCGACGACCGCTTGTTGGAAGCTCGCGGCAATGTCCTCACGCCGAAAGTCGCCTGAGGCGACCGCCCGCTGCACCGCGCTCTTCAGGCCCGCGAAGGAGAAATGCGGCTCCCCCGACCCGACGAGGGGGCGCGGCAGCGGAACCGCGCCTGCGTCGCCGCTTTTCGCCAGCTCCTCGATCGCCGGCCCGCCGGGATAGCCGAGGCCGAGCAGCTTCGCGGCCTTGTCAAACGCCTCGCCCGCCGCGTCATCGATGGTGGTCGCGAGCCGCCGGTACTCGCCAACCCCGCGCACCTCGAGCAGCTGGCAATGGCCGCCGGAGACCAGCAGGAGCATGTAAGGGAAGTCGAGGTGGGGATCGGCGAGCCGGGGGCTGAGCGCGTGTCCCTCGAGGTGGTTGACCGCGATCAGCGGCTTGCCGGCCGCGAGCGCGAGTCCCTTGCCGGCGAGCAGCGCGACCATCACCCCGCCGATCAGCCCGGGCCCCGCGGTTGCGGCGACGGCATCGACCTCGCCGATCGACATACTCGCCTCGTTCAAGACCCGCTCGATGAGTGCAGGGAGGATCTCGACGTGAGCCCGCGCTGCGATTTCCGGCACGACGCCGCCGTACGGCTGGTGAGCGGTGGTTTGTCCGACCACCGCCTGCGCCAGGATGCGGCGGTCGCTCGCCACCAACGCCGCGGCACTATCGTCGCACGAGGATTCCAGGCCGAAGATTATGCTCATTTCGTGTCCGGCCCTTTGCCTGATCCTCCCGAGTTGCACTAGGGGTGGGCCATGCAGGGACTTCGCCTCGGGACTCGCGGATCGGCGCTGGCGCTGGCGCAGGCGCGCAAGGTCGCCGCGGCGATCGAGACCTCGCAGCGGTGGCCCGAGGGCTGGGTTCAGATCGTCGAGATCACGACGACGGGCGACAAGGTGAAGGACCGACCGCTCGCCGAGATCGGCGGCAAGGGGCTTTGGACCAAGGAGCTCGATCGGGCCTTGCTCGAAGGCGAGGTCGATTTCTGCGTTCATTCGATGAAGGACGTGGAGAGCATCCGGCCGAAGGAGATTCACATCGCCGCCGTGCGCCCGCGAGGTGACGTGCGCGACCGGATCATTGGCGCGGCGTCTGTCGACGCCCTCGAGCAGGGCGCGGTGGTCGGAACCTCCTCGCCGAGGCGCAAGGCACAGCTCCTGCGATTGAGGCCCGACCTCGAGATCGTCACCCTGCGGGGAAATGTCGAGACGCGCCTCAAGGCCGTCGAAACGGGCGCCGTCGATGCGACGCTGCTGTCGTGCGCGGGTTTGAAGCGGCTCGACATCGATGCCGGCACCGCCATCCCAACCGAGGTGATTCTCCCCGCTCCCGGCCAGGCGGTGATCGCGATGGAGTGCCGAAGCAACGATACGCGGACCCAGAGCGTGCTGACGACGGTCAACAACCAGATCACCTACGACTGCGTGATGGCGGAGCGGGCGTTCACCCGCACGCTCGGCGCCGCCTGCGCCTCTCCGGTCGCCGCTTTCTGCGTGCTCGAGGACGGCGACCTGCGGATGCGCGGACAATTATTCAGCGAAGATGGCGCTGAAATGGTCGAAGATCGTGCAGTGTTCGACTGCGGCGATCTGAAGACGCCGGCGGAACTGGCGCGCTCGCTCCTCGAACGCGCGCCAGAGTCCGTCCGGAGCCTGTTCGCACCTGAATGAGGCGCCTGCTCGTCCTGCGTCCGGAACCGGGCGCGAGCGCAACGGTCAAACGCGCGCGCGAGCGTGGGCTCGAGGCGGTCGCCGCGCCTCTGTTCGAAGTCGAGCCGCTGACGTGGCAAGCACCGGACGTCGACGCGTTCGACGGGCTGCTGCTGACGAGCGCCAATGCCGTGCGGCATGGGGGGGACGAACTACTGAAACTTCGGGGTCTCGAGGTCTATGCCGTCGGGGAAGCGACGGCCGATGCCGCGCGCGCGCGCGGCTTCAACATTGCTGCCGCCGGCGATTCGGGGATCGACCGGCTGCTCGACTCGGTCGAGGCGGACCTCAAGCTGCTGCATCCCTGCGGCGCGGACCGGCGCGAACCGGCCGACACGCGGCAACGGATTACGTCGATTCCGGTCTACAGGGCGAAGCCAGTCGAGGCACCCGATCTGGCCTCGGCGGGCGGCGCCGTCGCGCTCGTCCACTCGCCGCGCGCCGGCCGGCGCCTTGCGGATCTGGTTCGGGATCGTGGGTCCATCGCCATCGCCGCGATCAGCACCGCCGCGGCAGGAGCGGTGGGTGACGGTTGGCAAAAGGTAGAAGCCGCTCCGGAGCCCACCGACGACGCGTTGCTGGCCCTCGCCGCGCGGCTGTGCAACAACCCGCCCCCGGAATGAACGGCACGCGAACGGGAATGGGATGGGGAGCGCGGCTGCTGATCGCGCTCGTGCTGATCATCGCCGGCGCAGCGGCGGCGGTTTGGGGCCTTGCGCATTACCAACCTGCCGCACGCTTTCTCGGCGTCGTCCCGGGACAGCAGCAGCCGGTGATGCTGACGCCCCGGCCCGTGGTCATGAACTCGCGGGCTGCCCCCTCCCCGCAACCATCGCAGCAGGCACAGTCTCCAGCGGACGAGCAAAAGATTACCGATCTCGAGGGCCGCGTCGCGCGCGTCGAAAATGCGACCGCGCGCGCCGAAGGCTCGGCGGGCCGGGCCGACGCACTCGTGGTCGCTTTCGCCGCGCGTCGCGCCATCGACCGCGGAGTCGCACTCGGCTATCTCGAGAACCTGCTCGTCGACCGCTTCGGCGCGCAGCACCAGGCCGCCGTGGCGACGATCATCACGGCCTCGCACGACCCGGTGAGGCTCGACGACCTGATCGCGCAATACGACACACTTGGGCCCGAGCTTCGCCGGGGCGGGCCACAGGACAGCTGGTGGACAAACTTCAAGCGCGAGCTAGGCTCCCTCGTCGAGGTGCATTCGGCGGACAAGCCGGCGTCCAACGCCGCCGCGCGCTACGAACATGCTCGGCAGCGCCTGGAATCTGGTAACGTGAACGCGGCCCTCGCCGAAACCATGCGGCTTCCCGGCGCCGCCCGCGCCGCCGATTGGATCGCCAGAGCGCGGCGCTACATCATCGCCCATCGCGCGCTCGACGAGATCGAATCGGCCGCCCTCCTTCCGACTCCGAATCCGCACGGCTGATCCCATTTTCGGTTGGCAAGCGACTCGGGCGATGCGAGTCTTCCACCCGCACGTGCACAGCGCGGGTTCAGCTGCGATCAGCTAAGCATCTGGGGACGGACGAAAGTTCGGGGGAGAAGCGAAATCATGACGTCACTTGGGAAGGGTATCGGAATCGGATTGGTGGTGATTGCCGCGGCGCAGGTCAGCGCTTCGGCGGCGACCCAGCCGCGCCACCATTCCAAAGCGGCCGTCACTCATCACAAGTCCGCCGCGGCCCCGCTGCACAAGGCTGCGGCGAGGGCGGCGTCGCTTCCCGCTCCAAGGCAGCTTGCCAACCGCATCGACGAACTCGGCCGCGGCTTTTCCGGAAGGGTCGGAATCGCGGTGAAATCCATCGATGACGGCTGGGAAACCGGCTGGAGGAACAACGATCTCTACCCGCAGCAGAGCGTCAGCAAATTGTGGGTCTCGATCACGGCGCTCGACGCGGTCGACCGCGGCCGAATCGATCTCGGCGACAAGGTTACCCTGACCCGATCGGACCTGACCGTCTTCCACCAGCCGATCGCCGCAGAAGTGCTCGATGACGGAAGCTACACGACGACGCTCGGCGACCTGATGAAACGGGCAATCACGACCAGCGACAATACGGCGAACGATCGCCTGATGCGGGCCGTTGGCGGCGCGTCGGCTGTTCGCGCAATGATCGCCCGGAAAGGGCTTGGCGCCATCCGTTTCGCCAACGGCGAGCGCGACATGCAAAGCAGGATCGCCGGCCTCACCTGGCGGCAGTCCTATGCGGTCGGCGGCAAATTCTTCGAGGCGCGCGACAAGCTTCCAATCAAGAAGCGCAGCGCCGCGTTCCAGCGCTACATCGCCGATCCTTATGACGGTGCGGCACCGAGCGCGATCGTGGACGCGCTCGCCAGTCTCAAGCGCGGCGAACTTCTGTCGAGGGCGTCGACCGAGCGCCTGCTCGACATCATGGGCCACACCCGCACCGGCCCGAATCGGCTTAAGGGCGGGCTTCAGCCCGGCTGGACGCTCAGCCACAAGACCGGCACGGGTCAGGAGCTCGGCGGCGTGCAGGCCGGCTATAACGACATCGGCATCCTTACCGCGCCCGACGGACGCAGCTATGCCGTGGCGGTGATGATCAAGAAGACCTCGACCCCGCTGAGGGTGCGCATGACCCTCATGAACAATGTCGTCGAGGCCGTGATCGACCAGCACGACCGCGGGCATGGCGGAAACATCGCTTCCACGCGTCGCTAGTCCCGCCGCTCGCCTGGCGGAGACGCCGGGCGTGCAGCGGGTGCCGACGCGCGAGCTCGAACTGTTCATCGTCCGCCGGTTTCTCGATCCCGACACCTGCGCCGCGCTGATCACGCTGATCGACGAGCGTCGCCGGCCATCGGAGATCGCCGACGACGTCGGGATCGCCAATTACAGGACCAGCGAGACCTGCGACCTCGACAATCGCGCCCCTGTTGTCAGCGCGGTGGATCGGCAGATCTCGACTCTTCTCGGGCTTCTGCCGGCCGCGGGCGAGTCGATCCAGGGGCAGCGCTACGCGCCAGGCCAGGAATTCAAGGCGCATACCGACACCTTCGAGCCGGGCGGCTACGATTTCTATCTGCACACCGCGGCGGCCGGGCAGCGCACGTGGACGGCGATGATCTATCTGAACCAACCGGACGAAGGCGGCGCGACTCGGTTCAAGGCGATTGGCAAGACGATCCAGCCGGAAACAGGCAAGCTCCTCGCTTGGAACAACCTGCTCCCGGACGGGCGCCCCAATCCAGCAACGCTTCACCAGGGCATGAAAGTGCGACGCGGGACGAAGTACATCATCACCAAGTGGTTCCGCGAACGCGGCGCCTGATCACTCCACCGCGTTGGACGCGCCGCGGCCGAGCGGCTTCACATGTACCGTCTTGATGTTGACGAATTCCCGGATCCCGTAAGACGAGCATTCACGGCCGTACCCCGAATGCTTGACGCCACCAAAGGGCGCTCGCGGGTCGGAGCGGACATTCTCGTTCACGAAGCTCAGCCCGGCTTCGAGCTCCTCGGCCGCGATGCGGCGGCCCCGGTCGAGATCGGCGGTGAGCACGCCTGAACCGAGACCGTACTCGCTGGCATTGGCGATGCGGATCGCGTCGCGCTGATCATCGGCCGCGATGATCGCAGCCACCGGACCGAACACTTCCTCGTCATGGGCCGGCTGTCCCGGGCGGACATCGCTCAGCACCGTCGCCGGGTACCAGGCTCCCGGGCGGTCGGGCACCTTGCCGCCGAGCAGAAGGCGCGCGCCCTTGTCGATGCTTTGCGCCACCTGCTCGTGGATATGGTCGCGCGCGTCCACGCTGACCATCGGTCCGAGCTTGGTTTCCTCCCTCGTCGGATCGCCGGTCGCGTAGGCGCTCATCGCTTCGACCAGCGCCTCTTCGAACCGTTCGAGGATCGACCGAACGACGATGAAGCGCTTGCCGGCGATGCAGCTCTGGCCGCCGTTCACCATCCGCGCCGTGGCGGCGACCTGAGCCGCGGCCGCGACGTCGACGTCCTCGAGCACGAGATATGCGTCGGACCCGCCGAGCTCGAGGACGCATTTCTTGAGGACGGAGCCGGCTGCCGTTGCGACCGATCGCCCCGCAGCCACGCTGCCGGTCAGCGTGACGGCCGCGACATTGTCGTCCTTGATCAGCGCGGCGACGTCGCGGCTCGGGAGGAGCAAAGTGCGGAACAGCTCCTTGGGCACGCCTGCTTCGTGCAGCACGTCCGCGATCGCGAGCGCGCAGCCGGGCACGTTGCTGGCATGCTTGAGGAGCGCTCCGTTGCCGGCCATCAGCGCCGGCGCGGCGAAGCGGAAGACCTGCCAGAAGGGGAAGTTCCACGGCATCACCGCGAGCACCACGCCGAGCGGGTTGAAGGTCACGAACGCCTCTCCGCCGCCGATGTCGACCGGCTCGTCGGCGAGGTAATGCGCCGCCTGATCGGCAAACCAGTCGCAGTGCACGGCGCATTTGGCGATTTCGGCGCGGCCGTCGGTGACGGTCTTTCCCGTTTCCTCGGTCATGAGTCGCGCAAACTCGTCCTTCCGCGCGCGCAGGATCCCGGCGGCGCGGCGGATGATGGCGCTGCGCTCGCCGAAGTCCGTGCGCCGCCAATCGAGGAATGCGGCGCGGGCCGCTGCCGCCGCGGCGAGCGCCTCGTCGAGCGACGTTTCGTCGTAGCTCTTGCCCGACTCGCCCGTCGCCGGGTTGATCGTCCGAATTGTCCGGCCGGTGCCGGGGCGGGTGAGTTCAGCTTGTTCGGCCATGCGCGCCTCCTTGCGGAAGCCCATAGGCCTCGGGCGGGCGCCGGCGCCAGCCTGGAGCGGGCGAAGGGATTCGAACCCTCGACCCCAACCTTGGCAAGGTTGTGCTCTACCCCTGAGCTACGCCCGCTCGGCCGGAAAGGCGGCGATTCATCGCCGCTGGAGCGGGCCCGCTATCAGCGCCCTTCGGGCTTTGCAAGCTCTTGCGGGCGGTAGAGGACCCAGGAATCGCCGGTGATCGGACTGGTGACGGACGAATCGATCGCGACCATCGTGATGCCGCAGCGCGTGGTCGTCGGCGGCGGAGGGGAAGACCAGCGGAGCTGAGCGGCGAGCAGGAAGTCGGCGCGGTCGCAGCCACCGGCAAACCGGGCTTTGTAGCCGCTACGCTCGGCCGCGACCGCAACCACCGCCTTGAGCCGCGGTGTTGTGAAGGCGATCCGTGCGCCGCCGGGCGAGAGCGCCGCCATGTCGGCGACCGGCTTGGCGGGCCGACCGCGATCGAGCGAGATCAGCTGCGAGTCGCGGTAGAGGCTCATCGCCAGCAGCGCAACGGCAACAGTCGCTGCAGCGATTCGGACCGGCGGCCTTTCGGCAAGGCCGCGGCCGATCCAGTCGGATAGCAGGAGCAGCAAGCCCATCGCGCTCGCCAGATAGTAGCGCGCGAAGCTGCTATTGCCGGCCTGAAGGAGTCCTGCACCAACCGGAACGGCGAGAATCAGCAACGCGTAAAGGCGCGCACGCGAGCCGAGCCAGTCTGGCTGGAGAACCAAGATCGCCACGGCGGCGACGCCCAGCAACAGCGGTACCAGCCACGACCATGGTGCGCCCAGTCCGACCGACCACAGCGAGAGATCGTTGAGCGCGGCGGCGAAATGGGGCGCCGAGAACGGCTCGTAACCGCCGAGACGCATGCCGGTGGGACTGAGCATCGCGGCGGCGAACACGAACATGACCACGCCCGCGGTTGCGAGGAGCGCAGGACCGGTCAGGCGGAGCGTCGCACCGAGTGCAGCGCCCGGTGACCGCTCGGTCCGGCGCTCGAGATAGAACCAAATCGCGGCGATCGCGACCGGCGCGGCCATGGTCATGTGCGAAAACATGCCGAAGACCGCCAAGGCTGCGAGCCAGGCGCTTGCGCCGCGTACCGGCCGCCGGTCGAGCGCGTCGTCGACGATCAGGAGCATGAGCAGCGCTGCGAGCAACATCATCGCATAGCCGCGCGCTTCGGAGCCGAAGGCGACCAATGCCGGGGAAAGCGCGAACAGCAGCGCGGCAACAATCCCGGCGCTTTGCGACCGCCGGCCGGCGAACAGCGCGGCAACGATGACGCACAACGTCCCGGCAAGGATCGCCGGTGCGCGCGCCAGCAGCGGCGGGGCGGCCGGGCCGACCGCTTGCAGCCACAGCGAGTACAGGTGGTGATTGTTGTCGTGGTTGATGCGCAGGAATACGCCCGCGGCGTCACGCGCCTGCGCGGCATAGACCACCGACCAGGCTTCGTCGGTCCATAGCCCACCGCGCGCAGCGACAATGCGCAGCGCCAGCGCGGCAAGCGCGATCGCGCCCACCGCAGCCCACCACCCGAGGCGCTCGCGCCGTCGCTTCCCCTCCATGCGTAGTCTCGTATATCAGCCCGGTTAAGCGGCTGTTAGCCGCGGCCCTGCGCTTGTCGCCCGCAGGCGAGCGGCCCATATGGGCGCCCGATCAGAAGGAGTGCTGCAAGGCCGTGGCGACGCTGGGTCTCACCGAAGCCGAACGCGAATCGGTCGAGCGCTTCGAGCGCGACGTGATCGAGCCATCGATGACGGCGCTCGTCATCCTCGATTTCTGGGCCGAGTGGTGCGGGCCGTGCAAGCAACTCTCGCCGACCCTCGACAAAATTGCCGCGGATTATGCCGACAAGGGCGTGAAGCTGGCCAAGATCGACGTCGACAAGGAGAAGCTGCTTGCGGCGCAATTCCGCATTCAGTCGATCCCGACGGTCTACGCGATCTACCAGGGCCAGCCGGTCGCCGACCTCACCAATTATCGCAGCGAAGGGCAGCTCAGGAAGATCCTCGACCAGTTGCTTGCGCAGCTCAAGATTGAGCCCGCCGGGGCCGCTCCACAGGCCGAAATAGAATCGCTGGTCGCGATGGGCGAGCAGGTACTGGCCGAGGGCGACGCAGCCCGTGCAGTCGGCATTTTCCGCCAAATTCTCGAGATGGCCCCGGAAGATCCGGCGGTAATTGGCGGCCTCGCCCGGTCGCTGATCGAAGCGGGCGAAGCGGCGGAAGCGCGGACGTTGCTCAACGGGCTCAGCGACGAACAGGCGAAGAAGCCCGAAATCGCGCGGGCGCGTGCCGCCCTCGAAGTCGCCTCGGCCGCGCCGGCGGCGGACACGAGCGCTCTCGAGAGCCGGCTCGCCGCCAACCCCGACGACCACGAGGCCCGCTTCGAGCTCGCTTCCGCGAACATGGCCGCCGGCGACCGCGAGGCCGCCGCAGACGCCTTGCTCGAGATCATCGGCCGCGACCGCGAATGGAACGAGGGCGCGGCGCGCGTGCGCTTTCTGCAACTGCTCGAGGCACAGGGGCTCGAAGATCCGTGGTCGAGCGCGCAGCGCCGCCGCCTGTCGGCCGTGCTTTTCACATGAGCCGGACGATCCGCGTCCCATTGTTCCCGCTGACCGGCGCGATCCTGTTCCCGCGTTCCCAGCTTCCGCTGCACATTTTCGAACCGCGCTACCGCGAGATGGTCAGCGACGCAGTCGACGGCGCCGGGCGCATTGCGATGGTCCAGCCGCACCGGATCGACGACGACAATCGCGCGCCACTCTACGAAATCGGCTGCGTCGGCGAAATCGTCGGGCTCGAGGAACTGGAGGACGGGCGCTTCAACATCGTCCTGCTCGGATCCAATCGGTTCCGGCTGATCCGCGAGACCGAGGTCGACGCCCTCTACAGATGCGCCGAGGTCGACATCGAGGCGTTCGACGACGATGAGCCGCCGCCGCTTGCGCTCGCGGAGCGGGCCGAAGTCGAGCGCGAGGCCCGGCGACTCGGCGACGCGATGGGCCTCGCCGTCGACTGGAACGCGGTCAATCGCCTCGACGACGAGCTTCTGGTCAATGCGATCGCGCAGGTGGCGCCGTTCGACGCCGGCGCGAAGCAGGCGCTGCTCGAGCAGCCCACGCTCGCGGGGCGCGCGGACTTGCTGGTGCAGCTGATGCAGTTCCACCGTGCGGCTGTCACCGGCGGGGTCGAGGTCGAGCCGACTATCCAGTAGTCAAATCGGCAATCCCCTGAGCAGCAGCGGCAGGTCGCCGCTCGTGCCCCGCGCTTCGCTCATCAGGCGATTGCGCAAGGGGGAGATGCGGCGGACCAGCTCCATCCCGAAACGGCGCACCGCCGAGGCCGTCTTGCCCGGCACCCCGTAGATGCGCGTCAGCGTATCCGTGGCGAACGCCACAGACAGCGCGTCGAGCGACCGCCAGCGCTGGTAACGGTCGAGCAGCTGCCGGTCGCCGAGATCGAGGCCGAGTCGCGCGCCTTCCACCAGCACCTCCGCGAGTGCGGCGACGTCGCGGAAGCCGAGATTGAGGCCCTGCCCCGCGATAGGGTGGATCGCGTGCGCCGCGTCGCCGACGAGCGCGAGCCGCTGCGCGGTCATTTGCGCCGCATGGTGGAAGCCGAGGGGGTAGCTTGAGCGCGGCGCGAGCATCGCGATTTCGCCGAGGAAGCCGCCCATCGCCGCCTGCGCCTCAGCCGCGAAATCTGCGTCGCTCAGCGATAGCCAGCCCGCCGCATCCACCTCCGGCACCGACCAGACGATCGCCGAGCGATGGCCTCCGGCATCGTCGTTCATCGGCAGCAGCGCGAAGGGGCCCGTAGGATAGAAAATCTCATAGGCGACATGCTCGTGCGGGCTTTCGTGACGGATCACCGACACAATCGCGTGATGGTCATATTTCCAGCGGGCGACATTGATCCCTGCCGACTCCCGCGTTGGGGAATTGCGCCCGTCAGCCGCGACCAGGAGCGGGGCGTGGAGCTTGCGCCCATCCTCGAGCGCCACGATCACGCCCGCTTCACCGCGATCGGCGCTTGAGACGCGCGACTTCCACATCGGCCAGATGTCCTTGCCGGCCTCGGCGCGCGCCTGCAGTGCCACACGCAAATGCCGGTTCTCGTGCATGAAGCCGAGCGGCTCCCCATCGTCGGGGTCGAAGTGCAGCGCGCCGGGCTCCAGCCCATCGGCCACTGCAATGCGCCAGATAGGGCAGCCGGGCTCCGCCAAATGGCCGGCAACGCCGATCGCCTCAAGCATCCGCATCGAGCTCGAGGAGACGGCGCTCGTGCGACCGTCGAACGCGGCGCCCGTGCGTTGCGCCGGGTCTGCGGGATCGACGAGGATGATCGACAGGCCGCTGGAATCGAGCGCCGAAGCCAGCGCGAGCCCGACCAGCCCGCCGCCGAAGATGATCACGTCCGCGCGGTCCATGAGGGCGCCCCTACCCTGTTCGTCGCAATGGCGCCACGACTTCGCTTGACCGCGGAGTCCTCGTGGGGGATTCTTGGCGCGGAAGGAATTGGGGGTGGGATTATGGCGACCGTAGCCACGCGCGCTCCGAAGCGCGACCTGGCGCCCGACTGGCGAGAGGCGCTGGCGACGGCCGTGCGCCGATTCGCAATTCGTTCGTGGGGCGCGATGCTGCTCCTGCTGAGCCTTGCGGCGGCGATTGCCTTGGCGACGCACAGCCCGACAGACCCGTCCCTCAGCACCGCCGCCGGAGGGCCGCCGAGGAACTGGCTCGGAAGCGCCGGCGCCTATTTCAGCGATGCACTCCTGCTGTTGTTCGGCATCGGCTCGGCGCTGTTCGTGCCGGTCATCGCGGTCGCCGGACTGCGCTTGCTGCGGATCGAGCCTGCGGGCCGCGCCGGCCGCGGGCTGCTCGTCGCGGCCATCGGCGCCGTCCTGCTCGGAACCGCGCTCGGGCTGACCAGCTGGTCGGGCGTGTCCGGACTGCCCGGAGGCTGGGGGGGCGCGTTCGGGCTTGCCGCCGCCCATGGCATCGATTGGGCATTTGCACTGATCGGCAACCCGCAGATTGCCGGGCCGGCACGCCTTGCGACGCTGCTGCTGCTGGGACTTGCGGGGCTGGCGCTGGGATATCTCGCAATGGGGCTGCGCGATGAGGAACGCAGCTGGGTCGGCGGGCTGTTCCGCCGGCGGCCGCGCGAGCGCCGCGCCGCACCTCGTGCGACCGAGATCCGGGATGAGCGATCCGCGCCCGCAGCGCCGCCGAGATCGCGCCCCACTGTCGCCGTTTCCGAAGCGGCGAGGCAGGTGGCCCCCGCCGGTCGAGGCAAGGACCGCAAGTCGGTCGCTCAGCCGAGCCTCGCGCTCGGCGACAATTACCAGCTCCCGACGCTGGACCTGCTTGCGCCGGCGCCGAAAGACGGGCGCCAGCAAATCGACCGCGCGGGGCTGGAGCGGAACGCGCGCCTGCTCGAATCGGTGCTCGATGACTTCCACGTCCGCGGCGAGATCGTCGAGGTTCGGCCGGGGCCGGTGGTCACGATGTACGAACTCGAGCCTGCGAGCGGCATCAAGGCGAGCCGGGTGATCCAGCTCGCCGACGACATCGCGCGCAACATGTCCGCGCTCTCCGCCCGCGTCGCGACGATCCCGGGCCGCAGCGTCATCGGGATCGAGCTGCCGAATCCGAAGCGCGAGATGGTCTCGCTTTCCGAGCTGATCGGGAGCCAGGCGTTCGAGGACCAGAACATGTCGCTGCCGCTGATCCTCGGCAAGAACATTGCCGGCGACCCCGTCATCGCGGATCTGGCGCCGATGCCACACCTGCTCGTCGCCGGCACGACCGGGTCGGGCAAGTCGGTCGGCCTCAACTGCATGATCCTGTCGCTGCTCTACCGCTACGGCCCGGACGCGTGCAAACTGATCATGATCGACCCGAAGATGCTCGAATTGAGCATGTACGACGACATCCCGCACCTGCTCGCGCCAGTGGTGACCGAGCCCGGCAAGGCCATCCGCGCGCTCAAATGGACCGTCGAGCAGATGGAGGAGCGCTATCGCAAGATGGCCAACCTCGGGGTGCGCGCGCTGCCGAGCTTCAACGCGAAAGTCCGGGAAGCGAGGGCCAAGGGCTCGAAGCTCAAGCGGCGCATCCAGACCGGCTACGACGCCGACACCGGCCAGCCCATCTATGAGGACGAAGAGTTCGACTATGAGGTGATGCCGCAGATCGTGGTCGTGGTCGACGAGCTCGCCGACCTGATGATGACCGCCGGCAAGGAGGTCGAATTCCTGATCCAGCGGCTCGCGCAGAAGGCGCGGGCTGCCGGCATCCACCTGATCATGGCGACCCAGCGCCCCTCGGTGGACGTGATCACGGGCGTCATCAAGGCCAATTTGCCGACCCGCATCAGCTTCCAGGTGACGAGCAAGATCGACAGCCGCACCATCCTCGGCGAGCAGGGCGCCGAACAGCTGCTGGGCAAGGGCGACATGCTCTACATGCCGGGGGGCAAGCAGATCATCCGAGTCCACGGTCCGTTCGTGTCGGACGAGGAGGTCCGCGCGGTAGCCGAGCATTGGCGCAAGCAGGGCGCGCCCGATTACGTGCAGGCCGTCACCGAGGAGCCGGAGGACGGGGGCTATCTTTTCGACGGCCAGCCGACTGGCGAGGACGATGCGGAAACTCAGCTCTACCGCAAGGCGGTGCAGATCGTCGCCGAAAGCCAGAAGGCGTCGGTGTCATACCTCCAGCGACAGCTCCGCGTCGGCTACAACAGTGCCGCTCGGCTGATCGAACGCATGGAGAAGGACGGCCTCGTCGGCCAGCCCGATCACGTCGGCCGGCGCGAGGTGCTGATCGATCCCGACGGCCACCCGATCTGAGCCTGAACGCTTCGGAACCGTAAGGTTCAGTGCGCATTCAAAGGCTGAACGCCAGTTTTCGGCGCAAATCTCCAGGAGCTTTGACATGACCTTCCCGACGAAATTCGCGCGCGCGTTCGTGCCGGCGGCGATCGTCATCTTCGCTGCGCCCGCGGCTGCCAAGGATGCCGCCGACATGGCCCATCTCAAGGCGCACATCGGCAGTGTCCACACGATGACGGCCAATTTTACGCAGACAGATTCGAAGGGCCGCTCGTCCGCCGGCAAAATGCAGCTCAAGCGGCCGGGCAAGGTCCGGTTCGAATATGGTAGCGGCGACCTGCTGCTCGTCGCAAACGGCAAGACTCTGACCCTGATCGACTACCAGGTGGGGCAGAAGTCGAGCTGGCCGCTGAATCGCACGCCCCTCGGCGTTCTTCTGTCGAGTTCGCCCGACCTCAAGGGCCGCGCGCAGATCGTCCCAAGCGACAACAATAACGTTGTCTCGGTGCGTGCCCGCGACCCTGCGCAATACGGCTCGGTCACGCTCGTATTCCTGCGCAGCGGCTCGGCGCCCGGCGGGCTCCAGCTCTATGGCTGGACCGCGATCGACGGGCAAAATCGCCGGACGACCGTGAAGCTGTCGAACGTCCGCTACAACGTCGCGGTCCCGGACGGCGCTTTCACCTACCGCGAGCCAAAGAAAAGATAGCGCTAACAAGTTTCAATTTGCGACTTGTTCATCGCCGCGTCAGGCACGGCGACCTAGATTGAAGACCGATTCTGAAGACTTGGGGTTTCCCCCTGTTACCCGGGTCCCAGGATCCCTTGCGTGACGAACGCTTGGCCGGCCCTCGCTCCATGCCCCCGGAGCGAGGGCCTTTTTCGATTTCCCTCGCATCGGCATGCGAGCGGGAGTGCTCGCTCACTCGCAAAGGCAGAAGAGCCTAGCTACATCGGGCGTCGTGACGACAATCAAAATTGCGTCCTGGAACATCAACTCGGTGCGCGCGCGCGCCGCGCTCGTCGAGCGGCTCGTCGCCGAGCAGCAGCCCGACATATTGTGCCTCCAGGAAACGAAGGTGCTCGACGACATCTTCCCCGCCGAGCTGTTCGACCGCCATGGCTACATTCACCGCCAGCTCAACGGCCAGCGGATGCATCACGGCGTCGCGATCCTCAGCCGGGTGCCCCTGAAGGACCCCGGCAAGCACGACTGGCAGGACAATGGCGAGGCGCGCCACGTCGGCGCCCGTCTCGAATGCGGAATCCGGATTGAGAACGTCTATGTGCCCGCCGGCGGCGATACCCCGGACCGCGTAGTGAATCCCAAGTTCGGCCAGAAGCTCGACTTCATAGAACGGATGACGCGCTGGTCCGATGCGCTGAGCGAGCCGACCATCATCGTCGGCGACTTCAACGTCGCCCCGCTCGAGTGCGATGTCTGGAGCCACAAGGCGCTGCTCACCGTCGTCAGCCATACGCCGATCGAGGTGGAGGCGCTTGGCCGGCTTCAGCGGGCGCACGGCTGGGTCGATATCGGGCGTCGGTTCGTCCCTGCGCCCGAGCGCTGCTTCACCTGGTGGAGCTATCGCTCGCCCGACTGGACGAAGAACGACCGCGGCCGACGGCTCGATCATATGTGGTGCTCACCCGAGGTCGGCCGCCATGTCGCCGCGCACCAGGTGCTCAAGCCATGCCGCAACTGGGAACGGCCGTCCGACCACGTCCCCCTGATCTGCGAGATCGACGTTTGAGCGCCCCGGGCGTCGTCCGGCTCGCCGTCGCCATGCTGCGGTCGGGGCGTCCGGTCCGGATCGCGGGCGATCGGGAGCTGACGGTCGCCGCGGTCGAAACGACGACACAGGAGATGCTCGACCTGCGCGATCCCGAAGCCAGGGGGCGGCTGATGATCAGCGGCAACCGGGCCGCCGCGCTCAAGCTCGCCAACGAGCGCGATGCGGCCGACCCGCACGCGCCAGTCATGATTGAGCGCACCCCGTGGCTGGATGCGCGCACGGCGCTCACGGTCGCCGATCCCGGACAGGATCTCGACCGCGGTCCGATTGGGCCGCTCCAGGCGGTCCCAGACGACGCGGCGATCGAAAGCGGTGCAGCGCTGGCGCTGGTGCGCTCGGCAGGGCTGCTGCCCGCATTGTGGGTTTTCGGAAGCGACCCGGCCGATGCCGTGGTCCGCGCAGAGGAAATTCTGGAGCAGCGATCGTCAGTCGGGATCGTCGCGCGCGCGAAGCTGCCGCTCGACGATATGCCTCCAACCCAGATTGTCGCCTTTCGCACCTCCGATGACGGGCAGGAGCATGTCGCGCTCGTCGTCGGCGCCTTTGCCGGCAAACCGCCGCTCGTCCGCCTGCACAGCGAATGCCTGACCGGGGACGTGTTCGGCTCATTGAAGTGCGATTGCGGGCCGCAACTCAAGGAAGCGCTGCACATTATCGGCAAGGAGGGCGGCGGTGTCCTGCTCTACCTGCGGCAGGAAGGCCGCGGCATCGGCCTTGCCAACAAGCTCCGCGCCTATTCGCTGCAGGACCGAGGGCTCGACACGGTCGATGCCAACCGCCGCCTCGGCTTCGCGGACGACGAGCGCGATTACGGCCACGCCGCGGCGATGCTGCGGACGCTGGGGATCGAGCGGATAAGGTTGCTCACGAACAATCCGCGCAAAGTGCAGGGCCTCGAGGCTGCGGGAATCGAGGTGACGGAGCGCGTGGCCCACCAGATGCCCGCCAATCCTCACAATGCGGATTATCTCGCGACCAAGCGCAAGAAGAGCGGTCACTTGCTGGTCTGATCGAGCCCGAGCAGCCGTGCCACTTCGTCGAAGCCGCGCGCGACGTGGCCGATGCCCGTTGCGCGAAGCATTTCGTCGTGTCCGTCGAAGCAGTGCCGCCCTGCCGTGATCCCAATCACGGTCGCGCCGGATGCCAATGCCCCTTTGGCACCGACCTCGGAATCCTCGAGAATGACGGAGCGGCCGATTGCAACGCCGAGTTGCTCCGCAGCATGGAGGTAGATGTCGGGCGCCGGCTTGCCGCGGCTCACGTGCTCGCGCCCGCTGTAGATGTGCTCCCCGAAGGCGCCGGCGAGACCGAGATGGTCGAGATGGCCGCGGATCCACTTCGTCGAGCTGGACGATGCCACCGCCTTCGGCAGCTCCGGCGGAAGCGACCGGACGAAATGGATCGCTCCTGCGACCGCCTCGATTCCTTCCCTGAGCGCGCGAATGCTCTGCTCCTTCATGCGGTCGTGGAATTCGGTCGGGAGCGACGACCCAATCCGCCCTTCGACAGCCGCGATGAAGTCGTCGCCGCTGAGTCCGGTATAGTGCCGGATAGCTTCTGCCGGCGTGTGGCGGTGTCCCAGTTCCGTCAGAAGCTGCGCGAGCTGGACATTGGCCTCGAACTCGCTCTCGAGGAGGACCCCGTCAAAGTCGAAGATGATTGCGTCGAAGCTGGTCATTCGTTCTCGAACAAGGCGGTGCCGATTCGAACGGCGGTTGCGCCGAGCATTACGGCAGTCTCAAAATCGCTCGACATTCCAATGCTCAAGCCCGCGACGCCATGCCGTCGGGCGAGCTTTGCGAGCAGCGCGAAATAAGGCGCTGGCTCCAGCCCGACCGGGGGAATAGCCATGAGTCCGGCAAGACGCAGCGGTGATGCACGCACCGCCTCGACCAGCGTACCGAGCTCGCCAATCGCGCAGCCACCCTTCTGCTCTTCCTCGCCGATGTTGACCTGGAGATATACCGCGGGGCTGTGACCAGCCTTCTCACCTGCCTTGACCAGCGCCTCGAGGAGGGAGCGGCGATCGAGCGAGTGGATGGAGCCGAACAGCTTCGCTGCTTCGGAGGCCTTGTTCGACTGCAGCCGGCCGATTCCGTGCAGGCGCACGCCTGGATGGCGGGTGAGAAGCACCGGCCACTTTTCGAGCGCTTCCTGAACACGGTTCTCGCCGAAGTCCCGCTGCCCCGCGGAGATGAGCGCCTCGATCTCGTCCGCCGGGCAGCCCTTACTCACCGCGATGAGCTGGACGTCCGAAGGGTCGCGCCTGGCGAGTGTCGCCGCGTGCGCGATTCGAGCGAGGATTCGCTCCCGTCTCTCCGCGGCGCTGCTCATCGGGACGCGCTATAGGAACGGCTATGCGCCGCCGCCAGAGATTCCCCCGCCAGTGGCTGATCGTTGAATGCAGCAGCGCGACCGTGACCCACACCATGTCACGCCTGGATCGCGGCAGCGGCGTACTGGTGCTCGGATCGCTACCCGCGGGCCGGATGCGGCAGCTGCGCCGCGCTGCACTTCAGCGAGGGCTGATGATCACGAAGGAACATCCGGGGACGGCCACTCGTGTCCACGATGTCCGCGAGCTCCGCGGTGCATTGCTGCGCCGAACACCGATGATACTGCTTTCGCCGATATTCCCGACGCGCAGCCATCCGGGCCAGGCACCGATACCGCGGATGCGCGCGGCGGCGCTCGCCCGGCTCGCTCGCGGGCGATTGATCGCGCTGGGCGGGATGGACGCGCGCAAGTTCGCGCGAATCGAAAATCTCGGATTCAGAGGCTGGGCCGGAATTTCGGCGTTTAGAACTTGAACGCGGTTCCGATGTAGACGGCCTGGCTGTCGCGGCGGTTGTCCTGGAGCGCAGACAGACGGTCGCGCTCGACATTGTAGCGGACGCCGCCGGTCAGCGCGACGCGACGCGAGAGCGAATAGGAGCCCCCGACGTCCAGCGAGTAGGTGTCGCTCTGACGGAGCGCCGGGAGCGCCTTGCCGTCTGAACGATCTGCGCCGACGGCGACCCGACCCGTGAATTTCTTGAGCGAGTAGCTGACGCCGACGACGGCGCTCTCGCGGCCTCCGATCGCCGGGTCGGGCTGCTTGGTCTTGGCCACATCGCCCGAAACCGCGAAGCGTCGCCAGCCGACGGCCACGCCAAGGTTGTAGCTGGTCGGGGTCAGCGCGTTGATCGCTGCCGTCGGCGCGCTCGCCTGCGCCACCGCCGCCTGGGCAGGCGCATTGACCCGCGCGCGAATTGCGACACGGACCTGCGACGGGCGGCCCTTGGCCGGCGCCGGCGTGAACTTGAAATCGGTCAGCGACAGGCTCTTGCCGGCAAGCGCGGCGGCGAGCTTGGGATCCGCGTTTGCGGGCGTGAAGGAAGACAGGCTATCGAAGCTGAGCGACACCGCCGCCGGGCGCTTCTTGCCGCTGGTCGCCGCGAATGCCGGAGTCAGCACGAGACCGGCCGTGGCGACAGCCGCAACCCATCTGGCCCTCCTGCTTCTCGCGAGACTCAGCACGAACAATCTCCCTGTTCGTGAGTCGATATAGTCCGGCCAAGCTGAAGGTTCCATGAGCGGAGTCGATTCGTTCATCCCCTGTTGCCGCGGGAGCACATAATCGACTGCCGGCGGGCCGCGCTTGCGAGACATACGCCAGCACTATAACGCCCGCATGAAGCTCCGCTGACCAAGGATCGCCGATGAATCGCCTGCACTCGACTGCTGCCGCTCTCCTGATATTCGCGATTGCCGGCACCGGTTGTGCCCGCAACAGGAATTTGCCGACGCACCTCGCGCCATCACGGGTGACGACGATTGCCGTGAACAGTTATCTGTGGAAGGCGGCGGTCGACACGGTTTCGTTCGCCCCGCTGCTCCAGGCCAACCCGAACAGCGGCGTCATCATCACCGACTGGTATGCCAACCCGAAAACCCCTGGTGAACGGGTGAAGCTGACGGTGGCGGTGCTTGACCCCGATCTTCGCGCCGATGCGTTGCGCGTGTCGGCGGCGCGGCAGGTCTACCAGAACGGCTCCTGGGTCGATGCACCGGTTTCGGCAGCGACGGTCCAGAAGCTCGAGGACATCATCCTGACCCGGGCCCGCGACCTGCGCCGCGCAACCGTTCCGGGCTAAACCAGAGACGTGCCATGACCGGGCGTTTTGACCCGAACGAGGCCGATCGCCGCTGGCAGGCGCGGTGGACCGAAGAAGCCTGTTTCGCAGCCGACAGCGACAGCGACAAGCCCAAGACCTACGTGCTCGAGATGTTCCCGTATCCGTCTGGGCGTCTCCACGTCGGCCACGCACGCAATTACACCATGGGCGACGTGCTCGCGCGCTACCGCCGGATGCAGGGACACGAAGTGCTCCACCCGATGGGCTGGGACGCGTTCGGGATGCCGGCGGAAAATGCGGCGATGGAGCGCGGCATCCACCCCGGCACCTGGACCCGGTCGAACATTGCGGCGATGCGTGAGCAGCTGAAGCGGCTGGGCTTTGCGCTCGACTGGAGCCGCGAGCTCGCGACCTGCGATCCCGCTTATTACGGCCACGAGCAGGCGCTGTTCCTCGACCTGTTCGAGGCCGGCCTCGTCTACCGCAAGGAGAGCGAGGTCAATTGGGATCCCGTCGACATGACCGTGCTCGCGAACGAGCAGGTCATTGACGGGCGCGGCTGGCGATCCGGGGCGCCGGTCGAGCGGCGCAAGCTCGCGCAATGGTTCCTCAAGATCACGGAGTTCGCGGACGACCTGCTCGAGGGCCTGAAGACGCTCGATCACTGGCCGGAGAAGGTCAGGGTCATGCAGGAGAACTGGATCGGGAGAAGCCGCGGATTGCAGTTTCGCTTCCGACTGGCCGAGCCGGCCGGCGGCACCGAGGAGGTCGAGGTCTTCACAACGCGGCCCGACACGATCTTCGGCGCAAGCTTCGTCGCCGTCGCTGCGGACCATCCGATTGCGCAGGCGCTCGCCACAGCGGATGCGAAGGCAGCGGCGTTCGTCGCGGAGTGCAGAGCAGGGGGCACGAGCGCTGCCGAGATCGAAACTGCCGAGAAGAAGGGCTATGCGACGGGGCTCGAGGTCGTGCATCCGCTCGACCCCGAGTGGCGGCTGCCGGTCTACATCGCGAATTTCGTCGTGATGGAGTATGGCACCGGCGCGATCTTCGGCGTGCCCGGACACGACCAGCGCGATTTCGAATTTGCGAGGCAATATCACCTGCCCATCCAAAGGGTGGTCGCCGCAAGCGCCGAGCTTGCCTCCGAGCCGATCGGAGACGAAGCGGAGAGTTCGCCCGGAATTGCGGTGCATTCCCGCTTTCTCGACGGGCTGACGACAGCGCAGGCCACAGCCGAGATCATTCGCCGGGCCGAAGAAGGGGGTTGGGGGCGCGGCACCGTTCAGTATCGCCTTCGCGACTGGGGCGTTTCGCGCCAGCGCTACTGGGGCACGCCGATCCCGATCATCCATTGCCCGAGCTGCGGGCCGGTTCCGGCTCCTCGCGACCAGTTGCCGATCGTCCTGCCCGAGGACGTCAGTTTCGATTCACCGGGCAACCCGCTCGACCGGCACCCGACCTGGAAGCATGTCGACTGTCCCGCGTGCGGCGGCGGGGCAATGCGCGAGACCGACACGTTCGACACCTTCGTCGATTCGAGCTGGTATTTCATCCGCTTCGCCAGCCAGCCCGCGGACGCGCCCTTCGACCGCGTCGAGGCCGAAAAGTGGCTTCCGGTCGCGCAATATATCGGCGGCGTCGAGCATGCGATCCTGCACTTGCTCTACGCCCGCTTCTGGACCCGCGCGCTGCAGCGCCTCGGCCACCTCGACATGGCCGAACCGTTCAATGGACTATTCACGCAGGGGATGGTCACCCACGAAACCTACCGCGCCGGCGACGGCAGCTGGCTCAGTCCCGACGAGGTCAAGCGTAACGGCGACGATTGGGTGCACATCGAAAACGGGCATCCGGTGACTCCGGGCCGCGTGGAGAAAATGTCGAAATCGAAGCGCAACGTCATCGATTCGGACACGATCGTCGAGCGTTACGGCGCCGACGCCGCGCGCTGGTTCCTGCTGTCGGACAGCCCGCCCGAACGCGACCTCGAATGGTCCGAGGGGGGAATCGAGGGCGCATCGCGCTTCGTGCAGCGAGTGTGGAAGCTGGCGAACAGCGCCGGTACCGAGGGCGGCGAAGACGCAGCGCTGGAACGCAAGCTGCACCGGACGATTTCCGGGGTGAGCGAAGCGATCGAGGCGCTCCAGTTCAACAAGGCGGTGGCGCAGCTTTACGAGCTCACCAGCGCCATCGAGAAAGCCAAGCCATCCGCCACGAGAGCGGACGCAATCCGTGCGCTCGTGCTGATGATTGCTCCGATGGCGCCGCATCTGGCCGAGGAATGCTGGTCCGTGCTCGGCGGCGAAGGACTGGTCGCGAAGGCGCCGTGGCCAGGTTTCGACCCGGCGCTGCTCGTCGAGGATCAGGTGACTCTCGCCGTTCAGGTCAACGGCAAGCTGCGCGACACGGTCACTGCGCCGCGCGGTCTCGACCGCTCGGCCGCAGAAGCCCTCGCACTCTCGTCGGAAAACGTCCGGCGGCAGCTCGCCGGCGCGGCCCCGCGCAAGATCATTGTCGTTCCCGACCGGCTGGTGAATATCGTCGCATGATGCGGCGCCTCGCTATTGTTCCCTTGATCCTGCTGCTCGCGGCATGCGGGCTTCATCCGCTGTACGGAGGCGGCAGCGGGGGCGCGGTGTCAGGCCTGTTGCGCTCCGTCGACGTCGGCCCGATCCCCGGGCAGCACGGCTGGCTGGTGCGAACCAAGCTGATCGACCGGCTCGGCGAGAGCGGCAGTGGCGTGCCTCAATACCGCCTCGACGTCACGCTCGACGACAATATCACCACCTACGGGCTGCGCGCCGACCGTGCGGCGACGCAGGAGCGGCGGACGCTCCGCGCGCGATATCAGCTCGTCGATCTTTCCAGTGGCGCGGTGCTGCTCGACGAAACCGCCGGATCGGACGCGAGCATCGACAGCGTCAGCAGCGAATATGCGACCGTCGCGGCGGAGCAATCCGCGCTCGAGAACCTGTCGGGAATTGTTGCCGACCAGATTGTCGCTCGTCTGGCGATCTACGCAGCGCGAACAACGCATTAGACATGAAAGCCAGCAAGTCATCGATCCGGCGGGCGGTCGACCAGCCCGATTCCAACGTCCACTTCTACCTATTCCTCGGCCAGGACGAGGGGCAGTCGCGCGCGCTCGCCGCGCGGCTGCTGGAAGCGCTCGGCGCCGCCAAACTCGTGCTCTCCGCCGGCTCCATCAGGGCGAATCCCGCGCTCCTGGCGGATGAGGCGGCGGCGTTGAGCCTGTTCGGTGAGAAGCGGCTCATATGGATCGAACCCGCCGGCAATGACATTGCCGAGGGGGTCGACGCGCTGCTTGCGTCCGAAGTTGTCGAAAGTCCGGTCGTAGCGGTGGCGGGGGCGCTCGCCAGATCCTCGCCGCTGCTCAAGCTCGCCGAAGCTTCCCCACGGGCGCTCGCTTTCACCGCTTACGCGCCGGAAGGCGAGAACGCAGCGCGGATGGTCGCCGATCTTGGCCGGCGGGTGGGCCTCAAGATCGCCCCCCCGGTCGCGGCTCGGCTCGCGGACTCCTGCGGCAACGATCAGGCGATCGTTGCCCAAGAGCTCGAGAAGCTTGCTTTGTATGTCGGCGCCTCGCCTCACTCGCCGCGGGAGCTCGAGCATGACGCGCTCGATTCCGTCGGCGCTGAGAGCAGCGAGGGAGACTTTCAGCGTCTCGCGGACCTGGCGCTGCTCGGGGATCTTGCCGGCGTTGTGGATGGTATGACGCGACTGTCGGGGGGCGGGTCCGAGGCGATTCCTGCTGTACGTTCGCTCCAGCGCCGTCTGCTCTTTCTGGCTCCGGCGCGGGCCCGGGTGGAGCGCGGCGAACGTATCGACGCCGTCATGGCGTCACTCGGCAAAACCCTGTTCTGGAAAGACAAAGCTTCCGTCGAACGAATGCTTCAATGGTGGACTGCCGCCGATCTCGCGCGGATCGCGGAGCGCGCCGGAGCCCTCCAGCGCGAGTTGCTCTTCTCGGAAGCGCCGGAGCGCGAGGCTCTCGGCGAAGAGCTGCTCGCGATCGCGCGAAGGGCGCGGAGCCGATCGGCCTAGATCGGCTCTCCCGAGAGGCGCTGGCAGATCATGTCGAGCTGGTCGAGGTTCGAATAGTGCAGCGTCACCGACCCACCCTGACCCTTGTTGCTGACCTGCACCTTGAGGCCGAGGATGTCGCCGAGCTGGCGCTCGAGCGCCTGGAGGTCTGCGTCCGCAGCCTTTGCGGCGTTGCGCGCGCTCGCCCGGCCGATTGCGGCGCCGGGGCCGGGCCTGAGCTTTTCGCGCCGCGCCTCGTCTTCGGTCTGACGCACCGACAGGCCCTTGCGGAT
>DASSOE010000088.1:0-25347 GCA_035700945.1 Sphingomicrobium sp.
TCGGCGGCATCGCGGCGACGCTGATCCGGCTCGAGCTCATCACGCCGCAGGGCGACCTCGGAAGCCCCGATTTCTACAACCGCCTGTTCACCATGCACGGCATCGTCATGGTGTGGTTCTTCCTCATCCCGTCGATCCCGACGACCATGGGCAATTTCATCCTGCCGATGATGATCGGCGCGCGCGACCTCGCGTTCCCGCGCCTCAACCTCCTGAGCTGGTATTTCTACATCGCCGGCGGGCTGATCACGATCGCGGCGCTGCTGCTCGGCGGGATCGACACCGGCTGGACCTTCTACGAGCCATATTCGACCTTCTACGCGACCGGTTACCTGATCCTCGCCGTGTTCGGCATCTTTGTGTCGGGCTTCTCGTCGATCCTGACCGGGCTCAACTTCATCGTCACCGTGCACAAGCTGCGCGCGCCGGGCATGACCTGGTACCGGCTGCCGGTGTTCGTGTGGTCGACCTATGCGACCAGCCTGATCCTCGTGCTGGCGACGCCGGTGCTGGCGATGACCCTCCTGATGCTGCTCGCCGAACGTGTGCTCCACGTCGGGCTGTTCTCGCCGCAGCTGGGCGGCGACCCGATCCTGTTCCAGCACATGTTCTGGTTCTACAGCCACCCGGCGGTCTACATCATGATCCTGCCGTCGATGGGCGTGATCAGCGAGATCGTGCCGGTGTTCGCGCGCAAGCCCCTGTTCGGCTACGAGTTCGTGGTGTGGTGCAGCATCGCCATCGCGGCGATCGGCTTCCTCGTCTGGGGGCACCACATGTTCGTCGCCGGCCAGTCGCTCTACGCCAGCCTGGCATTCTCCTTCTTGAGCTACCTCGTCGCGGTCCCCTCGGCGATCAAGGTGTTCAACTGGACCGCGACGCTGCACGAGGGGTGGATCCGCTTCGACGCGCCGATGCTCTACGCGTTCGGCTTCATCGGGCTGTTCACGATCGGCGGCCTGACCGGCTTGTTCCTCGCCGCGCTGCCGATCGACGTCCACGTGACCGACACTTACTTCGTCGTCGCGCACTTTCATTACATCATGGTCGGCGGCGCGGTGATGGGCTTCTTCGCGGGGCTCCATTACTGGTGGCCCAAGATCACCGGCCGGCTCTATCCTGGTTATTGGGCGCGGTTCGCGGCGATCCTCGCCTTCTTCGGCTTCAACCTGACCTTCTTCCCGCAGTTCATCCTCGGCTATCTCGGCATGCCGAGGCGCTATCAATCCTATCCGCCGGAATTCCAGGTCTGGCACGTGCTGTCGTCGGCCGGCGCGAGCATCCTCGCGGTCGGCTATGCGCTGCCCCTTTTCTACCTCGCCTGGTCGGTCCTGAGGGGGCCGCGCGCCTCGGCCAACCCGTGGGGCGCGACCGGGCTCGAATGGTCGACGCGCTCGCCGCCGCCACCGGAGAATTTCGCGGCCACGCCGACGGTCGTCCGCGCGCCCTATCAGTACGATCAGGGCAAGCCGTGCATGCAGGCCGGCGATGTCTGACCGCGCGATCGGCTTCCAGTACGCGACGCCGGCGCAGCAGCGCGAGGCGTCTACGCTCGGCATGTGGGCGTTTCTCGCGACCGAGGTGCTGTTCTTCGGCGCCCTGATCGCGGCTTACCTCAACTACCGCATCTGGCTGGGCGACGAGTTCATCGCGGCGGCAAGTCTGACCAAGGTCGCGCTCGGCACCGCGAACACGGCTGTCCTTCTGACGAGCAGCGCCTGCATGGCGATGGCGGTCATGACGTTCGAGGGCGGGTCGAAACGCGCGCCGGTGCTGTGGCTCGCCGCAACGGCGCTGCTCGGCCTGGTATTCGTCGCCATCAAGGCGACCGAATGGTGGCTCGAATATCAGGAGCATCTCGTCCCCGCGCTCAACTTCGATTTTGCCCGATACGGCGGCGTCGCCGAGATTTTCTTCGTCTTCTATTTCTGCGCGACGGGCTTGCACGCGCTCCACCTGCTGATCGGGATTTCGATCGTGACGTGGCTCGCGATCGCCATCGGCCGCGGCTGGATCGTGCCGGGCGGGTCAACGACGCGGCTCGTCGGCCTTTACTGGCACTTCGTGGACGTGGTGTGGATCTTCCTCTTCCCGCTCATCTACCTCGCCGGGAGGAACGGATGAGCGCCGCGACCATCTGGCGCTGCTGGCTCGCGCTGATACTGCTGCTGGCCGCGACCACGGCGAGCGCCTTCGTTCCGCTGGGCTCGGCGAACATCGTCATCTCGCTCGGGATCGCCGCCGCCAAGGCACTGATCGTGCTGCTGTTCTTCATGGAGCTTCGCGCCAGCCGCGCGCTGGTCCGCACCTTCGCCGCCGCGGGTTTCTTCTGGCTGCTGATCATGATTGTGCTGACAGGCGCGGACTATTGGCACCGCACCGACGCGCTCGCGCCGATCGACCGCGTGCGCTGAACCGCCGTTCAACCGTTCGCCGGCGGCTGTTCCTTGATCGGCCGGTCCTTGCCGGCGGCCGCGCCCGGGCCCAGCTCCTCGTGACGCGAGCCGGTCTCCAGGCTCTCGTGCAGCGGCCGGTGAACGAAGGGGAGAAGGAGCCCGATTGCCAGCCCCCACACCAGCATCGACAAGGCGACGCCGACCGCCGGGGTGCCGGCCGGCGCCTTGCCGCCGCTGAGCACCGGCAGCACCAGCACCGCGCCCGCGGCCCACAGCGCGAAGCCGAAGGACATGCCGAACAGCCACCCGCCGCGAACGCTGTTCGCCGCGCGGCCGAAGAAGCGGGCGTAGATCGCGCCGGCGATCGCCATCACCGGCAAGCCCGCGCCGATCGTCGCAAGCGTCGGAATGCCGAGGATCGCCGCTTCGACCTCGAGCGAACGGCAGGCATGGAGCACGGCGATCGCCGGGATCGTCGCGAGCACGCCGGAGATCGCGCCGGCAAGCAGCGGGCGCTGGCTCGGCCCGGGATCATAGCCATGCGCGGCGAGGAAGCTGGCCATCAGCGCATCAACTCCTTCAATGCCTTGCTCTCGCGATAATCGGGCAGCTCCTTGTAGAGGTCGATCAGGTGCTTGTAGGCGAGGCCGACCGTGCGCGCCTCGCGGTTGAGGTCGAACAGCCCGACCGGATAGACGATCCCCAGCGGCTCGCTCATCGCGATGCTCCAGTCGATCTGGTCGGTCAGGCTGTACCAGGTGAAGCCGACGAGCGGCACGCCCGCCTTGGCCAGCAGCTGGACGTTGTGCCACTGCCGCCACAGCCACTTGGGCGCGCCGTCGGCGTCCATCTTGTTGGTTTCGGTGTGCATCATCGGCCGCCGGTAGCGCTGCCAGTACTGGTCGGCGATGACGTACCAGCCGAACAGCTCGCCGAGAGCCTGTGCCTGGCCGTTGCGGTCGATCAGCCGCTCGTTCCATTCGTAATAATCGACCCCCAGGATCGAGCGGCGGGGAACCTTCCGCTGCGCGAATTCCGCGAGCGCCGCGTCGGTCACACCATGATCGTGAAGATAGGCGCGCATGCCGTCGCTGACCGGATGCGCGTAGATGAGATCGAGCGGAAGGAAGCGCCGCTCGTTCTCGAACTGGGCCGTTGCCACAATGTGCTCGTCGGGGCAGCAGGGCTGATAGAATTCGCTGCTTTCGCTGTTGATGAAGACGGCGTCGGGGCGCTGCTCGAGTATCCCGTCGCTCATCCGGATGCTCGCGCGGGCGAGGTTGAACGCGGCCGTGACGAACGCCCCCTCGTCGTTCATCTGCTCGTTCCACACACCCTGGATCGTGCTCATCCGCGAGCACACGTACATCTCGTTCACCGGCGTGTAGAAGCGCACCCACGGATAGCGCTCGGCAAATGCGTTTGCATATTCGGCGAGTGCCGGCGCGATCTCCGGATTCTGCAGGTTGCCCAGCCACGATGGCACGCCGAAATGGCACAGGTCGATGATCGGCTCCGGCCCGAATTCGCGCAATTCCTCCATCTGCGGGTCGACGTAGCTCCAGTCGAAATGCCCCGGCGCATCGAAGACCAGGTGGAGCGGCGGCCCGTAGCGGATATGCGTGATTCCGATCTCGCGCGCGAGCTCGAAATCATGTTGCCACCAGTCGTAATGGCCGGTGGAATCGAGCTCGTCGCGGCGCCAGCGGCCATGGTCGATCGTCGGGTAGCTGCACTCGATCCCGGTCGCGAACATGAAGCCGCATGGATTGTCGTTCCGGCGACGGTTGCCGCTGCTCCCGTGCCGCGCGCGCGGGCGTCCGATCTTGCGGCCCGCGCGGTATCCGACCGGGCGGGTGTAGATCGCACCCATGGTCAGCCCGAACACCGCGTGACCCGCGACGAGCGCAGCGATCGTGGCTGGCGACAATGGGGCAAAGAATGTCCGCAGCTC
Organism: Sphingomicrobium sp.; assembly: GCA_035700945.1. Classification (GTDB taxonomy): domain Bacteria; phylum Pseudomonadota; class Alphaproteobacteria; order Sphingomonadales; family Sphingomonadaceae; genus Sphingomicrobium. The sequence continues at coordinate 4,351 of DASSOE010000088.1, forward strand.
GATCGCGGTCACGTCCGTTCCGAGCTCCATCAGCTTGAGCTGCGGGTAGACAATGAAGATCGCGAGCACGGCCGGGATGATCGCGAAAACCAGACCTTGGATTGCGGGCGGCCAGCGAAAGCGCGCCCAGAAGAAATAACCGTAGAACACCGCCCAGCACACCCCCACGGCGAGATGGACGAGGCCGGCTCCGGCGAGCGCAAGCCAGTGCTGGCGGTTGAAAACCGCCGAGCCGAGTTCGACCACCAGATCGGGTGACGGCAGTCCGACCAGCACCAGCGCGCGAAGCAGCCCTTCCATGACGACCGCGGCGGCGACGCCGGCGACGATCGCTTTGGGCAGCGCGACGATTCGAACCATCGCGCGCTAGCTCCTGCGGTTCGGAGAACAGGGACAGGCGGCTGCACCCGGCACGGCGCCGGGCAAGCTTGCCGACATGCGCATGGAGCTAACCGCCCTTCTTCGACTCTTTGTCTTGAGGTTTGGCGACCGACTTGTTTCCCGGCCCGCCGGCGCTGCCGGCCTGCATGCCGCCCTCGACTCCGCCGGCCAGCTCGAGCTCCTTCACCTGCTCGTCGGTCAGCTTCTTGCGCCGCTCACTTTCGGTCGGATCGTCGGCGGATCCGCGCTTCTTGTCGTCCATCGCTCTTCCGTTCTGCCCCAAGAACGAGCGGTCACAGGCGCCGTTCCAGCGAATGCCGCATTTCCCCAACCTAGCGGCGGCGGCGCGTGGGCGAGAGCTTCGAGTTGCGGATGCAGGCGTTGAACCCGACCCAGTCGAGGCGCGCCGCCCCGCGCCGCGCATTGCGGTTGCACAGATGAATTTTGGACGTGGGCGGATTGGTGGCGGCGATGAACCTGCGCGCGTCCCTCAGCGCCTTGCGCTGGCGCCGCTCGCAGCTCGCCTGCCATTGGCAGCTGATGCCGATGTTGAGCGCGACCGGATCGTAAATCGGCGCCGTCGCGCGCGCCGGTGACGCGGCAGCAGCGGCAAACGCCAGGCCGGCCAGTGCAACCTTCCACATGGCAGCAGACTTGCATTCGCGGGCATGCTCCGCAACCGCCGCAACCATCGGAAATCCCCGTTAAACCAAATTGATACACTGCGAGCGCGTTACTTCGCTTTACGACGACCCGAATGCATTGCGCGATGAAGCGAATAAGGATCAGCATCTCTGCTGCTGCTGCTGCTTGCATTTCCAGCGGTGGAGCGCAGCATCGCCGTCCTTCCGAGTAGCTGTTGAAGGGGGCGATTATGAAAGCTTTGAAGATGGGCGCGGTAGCGCTCGCAACCGCGCTTGGCCTGGCCGGGACCTCGGCGCCCGCGCAGGGGCCGAATGGCCAGCCGGTCGAACGCTTCGGCCGGGTGTTCGCGGTTTCGGTTTGCGGCCGCATGCAGGTCGCGCTGCAGGCGCGCTGCTTCGGCAAGGTGGTGACCGACGCGCGCGGCAATATTATCAACGGCAAGCCGAACCTGAACCGCAATGTCACGCCGTCGGGCTATGGCCCTTCGGACCTCAACGGCGCTTACGGCCTGTCGCCCGCGAAGGGCGCGCCGGGATCCGGCCCGACCATCGCGATCGTCGATGCCTACGGCTATCCCAACGCGGAGAAGGACCTCAACACCTACCGCGCGCAGTACGGCCTTGGTTCCTGCACCACCGCCAATGGTTGCTTCAGAAAGGTCAATCAGAACGGCGGCACGAGCTATCCCCGTACCGACGTGGGCTGGGCGCAGGAGCAGGCGCTCGACCTCGATATGGCGAGCGCGATGTGCCCGAACTGCAAGATCCTGCTGGTGCAGGCCAGCACCCCCTCTTACGGCAATCTCGCGGCCGCGGTGAACCGCGCTGCGATGATGGGCGCGATCGTGATTTCGAACAGCTACGGCGGCAGCGAGAGCGGCTCGACGACCTACGAGAAGTCGTACAATCATTCGGGCGTGGCGGTCACCGTCAGCTCGGGCGATTATGGCTACGGCGTCCAGTTCCCGGCCTCGTCGCCGCACGTCGTCGCCGTCGGCGGCACGCGCCTGCTCCGGTCGGGCAGCGGCTGGAGCGAGACGGTCTGGGACGGCGCCGGCAGCGGATGCAGCAGCCTCTACGGTATCCTTTCCAACACGCAGAGCGCGACGGTGACGGGTTGCCCGAACCGCGCGGTCTCAGACGTCGCGGCGGTCGCGGATCCGAACACGGGCGTTTCCGTGTACGGGCCGGTGAGTCGCAACCGCTCGGGCTGGATGGTCTTCGGCGGAACCAGCGTTTCGGCGCCGCTGATCGGCGGCATCTACGCCGCCGCGGGCGGGTTCGGCAGCTATCCGACGACCAAGCTGTACGGCAGTGCGACGGGGGCGTTCCGCGACATCACGAGCGGCAACAACGGCACATGCCCGACGACGCAGTGGTGCACCGCGCGCAGCGGCTGGGACGGGCCGACCGGTCTCGGGACTCCGCAAGGCGCCAGCGCCTTCTGATCAGGGCATGACTCACGGCTGTGCGGGCGTCCCTCGCGGCGCCCGCACATTCATGTTGGGATCGACGACATTTGCGTTAGAAACCAGAATCATGGGGCGGGGATTTCAACGGACGGAGTCGGGCGCATGACCCGCGCCGCAGCAGCGATCGCCGTCGCGCTCCTGTCGTTCCTTTTCTGTGCCCTCCCCGCGGCCGCGGCGCAGCAGGTTGGGCCGGTCGCCCGGCCCGCCCTTCTGACCGACGTGAAGCTGCTTTCCGAATCGCCGGTGGAATCGCGGTTCGAGCTGACCTTCGATCCCGCCGTCACCGCTTACGGCCCGTCGATGGGCGCACCCAATCAGCCGGCGATCAGCTTCCCGTTCACCTCGCGCGGCCGCAATGCCGTCCAGCCGCGCGGCATGAAGGGGCTGGTCCGCCAGCTCAACTTCCTTCAGCAGGACAATGTCCTCGTCGTCCGCTTCGACGCGACCGCGGCGGCGAGCGCGGCAGCGGTGCGGACGACGGACCGCACCGTCGAAGTCACGGTGACGACTGGCAGGGCACCGGCGAACCGGGACTATTCGGCGCAGGCTGGCTTGTCGCCTATCAGTCTTCCCGCGGCCTACGAACCGCCCGAAGATTATGCGCTGGTGCTGCTCAAATATGCCGACGTGTCCGAAGTCGTGGGGCTCCTGACCGACGGGCTCACCGTCAAATCGAACGACGTCTTCATCCCGAGCGAGCCGCAGTTCGGCTCCAACAGCCTGACCGGGAACAATTACACGCCGACGCAGGTCACGCAGGCGCCTGGCGCGAACGACGAGCCGCTCGGCCAGTCGGTCGACGCCTCGATCGGGATCGACCGGCGGCTCAACGCCGTCTGGCTCAAGGGCCCACCGGAGCGCATCGCGCGCCTCAAGGCGATGATCGCCGCGATCGACATCCCGGTCGACAGCGTGATCCTCGAAACCCAGTTCGTTGAGCTGACCGAGTCGGGCGTGAAGGCGCTCGGCATCGACTTCAACAATTCGACCGGCCAGCTCGGGGTGGTGACCTTCGGCTCGGGCGGGTTCATCGCCGGCCTCCCGCCCCAGGGCTGCACCGGCGACCCGATCGTCTGTTCCGGGCACGTCACCAGCGCGCAGTTCCAGGCCGCGCTCTACGCCCAGATCCAGAAGGGCAACGGCCGCATCGTGTCGCGCCCGCGCATCTCCGCGCAGAGCGGCTCGACCGCCAAGATCATCACCGGCGACGCCTTGCCGATCCTGACCTCGATCGCCCTGTCGGGCGTCAACGGCGTGTCGCAGCAGGTCCAGTACGTCAACGTCGGCGTGACGCTGCAGATCGCGCCGCGGGTGAGCGGCGACGGGTTCGTCAGCAGCCATGTCTTCGCGGTCGTCTCGAGCGTCACCGGCTCGAGCCAGGGCTATCCGACCATCAGCCAGCGCGAGGCGGAGACTTCGGCGACAGTGCGCGACGGCGATTCGTTCGTGATCGGCGGCCTGACCCAGGACGAGACGCTCACCACCAAGTCCAGGGTACCGCTGCTCGGCGACATTCCGCTGCTCGGCCAGGCGTTCCGCAACGAGCGGACTACCCGGCTCAAGACGGAACTGTACATCATCATCACCCCGCGGATCGTCCACCGCGTGGGCTCGCGGACCGATGTCGTGCCGGCCAACGCGGCGCTCTATGCACCGCCGACGATGGCAGGCATCCCGGCACCGCCGCTCCTGCCCCCGATCGAGCCGCAGAACCGCTAGGCAAAGAAAAAGCGGCGGCGCCGCCAGGGCACCGCCGCTCCTCCCACTCAGGCCGAAGCCTAGTTCAGCTGGCCCGACACGTTGTTGAACGTCGAGCTGAGCTTCGTTCCGATGTTCTGCATCGCGCCGATAGCGGCGACCGCGATGAGCGCGGCAATCAGGCCATATTCGATGGCCGTCGCGCCCTTCACGTTCTTCAGAAGCTTAACGAACTTCACCATTTCCGGTCTCCCACCTAGCTCCAGTGACGGGAAAGCTCCCGCACTTGTGCAAGAATCAACCCGCTAGGTTGCCCGCATTCTCGCTTGCGGTGGTTGAGAAAGGCTTAAATCCGTCGGCTTGCCGACATGAACTCCTGTTTACCGTCGCGACGTGCCGAAGATTTCGTGCAGGCGCTTGGCGATATCGCGCAGCGGCTTTGTCGAGTCGCTCCACTCGGGCGGCAGCGGGCTCTTCTGCCGGGGCTTCTGCTGCCGCTCGAAGGCAACGGGAAGCTCAGGACCCCGCTCGTCGTCGACGGCCAGCGCGGAGCTCATGAAGCTGCGCCAAATCTGCGCCGGCACGGTCCCGCCGCTGACCTTGCCGAGCGACCCATTGTCGTCGCGGCCGAGCCACACGCCGACCACCAGATTGCCGGCAAAGCCTACGAACAATGCGTCGCGGTTGTCCTGCGTCGTGCCGGTCTTGCCGAAGGTCGGGACCGCCAGCGCGGCGCGGCGGCCGGTGCCGTTGTTCGCCGCCGCGTAGAGCAGGTCGAGCATCGGCGCGCGGTCGCGCCGCCCGCTCAGCGTGCCGTCGCGGCGGAAGATCGCGGACAGTCCCTCGGGAGGCGAAGCTTGCCCGAGGCCGCGAGCGACCACCGGATAGCGGCCGCTCGCCACCGCCGCATAAGCCGAGGTCAGCTCGAGCAGGCTTACGCCCGCGGTGCCGAGCGCGAGACTCGGCTTGTCCGGCAGCGGGGTGGTGATGCCGAGGTCGCGCGCGGCGCGGATCACGTTGTCGCGGCCGACTTGCTGCGCCAGGCGAACCGTCGCGACGTTGCTCGACCGTTCGAATGCTTCGCGCAGCGTGATCTTGCCGCGGTAGACGCCGTCGTGGTTCTGGGGTGTCCAGCCGTCGATCGTAATCGGCTTGTCCTCAATGATGCTGTCGGGCGTCCAGCCGCTGCGGAATGCGGCGAGGTAGACGAACAGCTTGAACGCGGAGCCGGGCTGGCGCCGCGCCTGGGTGACGCGGTTGAACGCCGACTGCGCGTAGCTCCTGCCTCCGACCATCGCGACGACGCGCCCGTCGGGGCGCATTGCGACCAGCGCCGCCTGCGCGCCTGCCGGAGCGCGGCCCACGGCGCGCACCGCGATCCGCTGGAGCCTCGAATCGAGCGTCGTCGTTACCTTCACCTGCCCGAAATCGGGGTCCTGCGCCTGCTGCGCGGCCGGGGTCACCCAGTCCGCGAAATAGGAGCCGGTCGGAACGCTCGAGCTGCGTCCGACGGCGCGCGCAAGCTTGGCCGTGCGGGCACGCGTGCTGGTGATGACGCCGGTCTCCGCCATCGCCCGGAGCACGAGCCGGCTGCGCTTCTGCGCGCCGTCGAGGTTGTGCGTCGGCGCGAGCCGCGACGGCGCCTGGACCATCCCCGCGAGCATCGCCGACTGGGCGAGGCTGAGGTCTTCCGGATCGCGATCGAAATAGTGGTGCGCGGCGGCGCGCAGGCCATAGACTCCGTCACCGAAATAGACGCTCGACAGGTAGCGCGAGAGGATGTCCTGCTTGGTCAGCCATCCCTCGAGCCAGAAGGCGATGATCACCTCCTGCGCCTTGCGCTTGATGGTGCGGTCGCGGGACAGGAAATTGGTCTTGGCGAGTTGCTGGGTGATCGTGCTTCCGCCCTGGTGCATTCCGCCGCCTTTGATGTCGGCGACGAGGGCGCGGGCGATGCCGCGCGGGTCGATGCCCCAATGGCGGTAGAAGCGCCGGTCCTCGATCGCGACGAACGCGGCGGGAGTGAGCGGGTTGAGCTTGGTGACGTCGACCGGGGCTTCCTTGATCGCACCGTGGCGGGCGATCGCATGGCCGTCCTCGGAAACCAGCAGCAGCGCCGGGTCCTCCAGCGGTTCGAGCGCGCGCGACAAGGGCGCCGTAATGACCAGCCAGACGAAGGTCGTGAGGAGCAGCGCTGAAACCCCGTAGAGGACCAGCGGCCACCGCCGGCGCCTTCGCGGAGGGACAGTCCCCTCTTCAGGGACTGTCCCTTGGTCGGGAACCGCGAGCGCGAACGGGTCCGGCAGTTCCTCGACCGGTACGCCGCCGCGGCTCCAGATTCCGTCCCTGTCGGCCACTTTCACTCCGAGTGCATTAGATAAGTAATACAGCTCGCCCGATATATCCAGAGACTTGCTGAATGGTCGCTTGCGCGTAAACCGCCCCGATGCATCGACTGGCCGCATTCGTGCTGCTCGCAGCTCTGACCATTGCCGCGTCATCGTGCCGCGACGAGCCGGAAGGCACGCTGAAGATCGTGGTGATCGGCGGCGAGCCGAAGCTGCGCGATCCGGCGGCCGGGCCGCTGTCGGTGCCCGATCAGGTGCTGCTCCAGAATGTCGCGCAGGGGCTCGTCCGCTTCGACGCCGCGGGCAATATCGTCAGCGGCCTCGCCGAGCGCTGGACGGTCAGCGACGATGGCTTGAGCTATATCTTCCGCCTCGCCTCGACCAACTGGCCCGACGGCTCCAGGGTTACGGCGAGAGAGGTTGCGCGGCTGATCAAGCGCGAGCTCGGCAGCCGCAGCAAGAACAGCCTCAAGGACGCGCTCGGCGCGGTCGAGGACGTGGTCGCGATGACCGACCGCGTGATTGAGATACGGCTGTTGGCGCCGCGGCCCGCGCTGCTGTCGCTGCTCGCCCAGCCGGAGATGGCGATCCTGCGCAACGGTCAGGGCACAGGGCCCTTCACCGCCGCGCCGGCTCCGGGCGGCAACCTCGAGCTCAAGCGCGAGATCGTCTCTCCGGATGAAGAGACCACGACGCGGCAGGAGGTGCTGCTCGGTGGCGCCGATTCCGCTGGCGCGATCAAGGCTTTTGCCGGCGCGAACATCGACGTGGTGCTCGGCGGCACCTTCGCCGACCTGCCGCTGACGAAGCGCGTCAAGCTGCCGCGCAACACCCTTCGCTTCGACCCCGCGTCGGGGTTGTTTGGACTGGTCCCGACCACTTCCGGCGGACCGCTCGACAAGCCCGAAGTGCGCCAGTTGCTCAGCCAGGCGCTCGAACGCGACAGGTTCATCGCGGCGCTCGGCGTGCCCGGTCTTGCAGCGCGCGCGACCTTGCTCGAACCCGGACTCGACGGCCTGCCGGCGCCGAGCGCCCCCGCGTGGACCGCCACTCCATACGCCGACCGCGTCCCCGAGCTCCAGGCGCGTGCGAACCGCCTGTTCCCCAAGGATCCGAAACCGGCCATCCGTGTCGCCTTGCCCGAGGGAACCGGCGCGGACCTGCTGTTCCAGCTGCTTCAGCGCGACTGGGGCCAGCTCGGCTTCACGGTCGAGCGCGCGAAAACCGCGGCCGAAGCCGACTTCACGCTGGTCGACGAGGTCGCTCCCTCGTCTTCGCCATCCTGGTTCCTGCGCTATTTCCACTGCGGTGCCCTGCCGGTGTGCGCCCCCGAGGCCGACGAACTCATGGACGCGGCGCGGCAGTCGCCGGTGCCGGCGCAGCGTTACGCCCTGCTCGGCCAGGCGGCGGCGCTGATCGACGAGGCGCAGTTGTTCCTGCCCATCACGGCGCCGGTGCGCTGGTCGCTGGTGTCCGATCGCATCGAGAACTTCGCCGGGAACCGTTACGCCCGCCACACGCTCACCGATCTCGAGGCGAAGCCGGACAACGGAGGCTGAGGCGATGCGGATCGACGAGCGGCTGTCCTTCCGGTCCCTGGGGACCGACCCCCAGTCGGTGCGTCAGCGAGTCGAGGCGATGGAGAAGCTGCTCGAGCGGCTGGTCGTCGTCCCCGGGATCAACAAGCCGCTCGGGCTCGACGTGGTCCTCGACTTCGTTCCGTTCGCCGGCCCGACCGCGGCGGCCGCGATCGGCGCCTATCTCGCCTGGGAAGCCCGCAATCTCGGGATGTCCAGGTGGCATATCTCGCGCATGGCCGGGAACATCGGAGTCGACTGGCTGCTGGGAATGATCCCGATCGTCGGCGCAATTCCCGATTTCTTCTTCCGCTCGAACACCCGCAACCTCAGGATTATCAGGCGCCACCTCGACAAGCACCATCCGGGAACGCGCACGGTCGAAGCGAGCGCGCGAGCGGTCGAATAATCGCTAGCGCGATCGCGCCGAGGCTGCGGACGCGGTCGTCGCGTACGGCACGGGCCGCCCGTCGATATTGCCGGCCGGCGAATAGCGGCAGACGAGGAAGTCGTTCGCCGCATTCGACGCAACGGCGCAGCCGACGCGTGTCGTCGTCGGCCACACCATCTGCGTGTAGTGGCCGACCTTCTCCCAATTGCCGCTGCGGCTCACCGCCGGGAAGATTCCGGGAACGAAATCGCGCCGCTCGGACGCCCAGCGTCCGACCATCGCGCCGTAGCTGAACGCACCGCGCGTCCCCATCCACAGATTCTCGCCGGTGCCGGGGCGGGCACGCCGGTCGGAGTGGTGGAAGCTGTTGGTGAGCGCGAGCTGCATTGCATAGCTCGCCGCCGCTTGTCCGAGCGCCGGATCCCAGGCAAGCGGCTGCACGCCCGCATCGGCCCGCGCTGCATTGTGCACCGCGAGCACACGCGCCGGGAACTGGCTCGCGACATTGTTCGCCGCAGCGGCGGCCGGCGCGCCGAACCCGCCGACCATCAGCGCGGCGATCAGCGTCCGCTTGATTGAAGATGACAAGACACCTGCCCTCCCCCGAGGAATTGCAACTTCAAGTTGGTGAATTCCGCTTGCATGACAAGGGGTTATGTCGATCAATCGATTCGCTTTACCGCACCCGTGACTCGCCATGGCGTGAACCTGCGCCATCGACGGTTACCGCCCGGTTATCGAAATTCCTCTTTGCGGCGGAGCAATGTCTTGCTTTAGCGGCGCCTTCCCGAATCAGGAGTGATCGATGTTGAAGTTCCTGGTCGTGCTCGCTCTCGCCGGCACGATGAGCGTACCAACCGCGGCTCAGACGGCGCAGAGTGCGCCGGCAGCAAACGACACGCAGGCGAAGCCGCAGATGATCAAGAAGAAGGTCTGTGCAGACGAAGACAATGCCTTCTCGCGGGTGAAGACCCGGACGTGCAAGATGGTCCTGGTCCCGGCCCAGCCCTCGAACGGCCGGCAGGCTCCCGCACAGGGGCAGGAACCGAACAAGGGATAGCAGCGGCCGATCTGGACGCGGGCCGGCTGTCAGTCGCCGCTGATGCGCGGGTCGATCTCTCCTGGCGGGACGCCGCCGTCCCTCTCTTCGATGATCGGCATGCCGACGTCACCCTGCCCGACGGTGCGCCCGGCCATCTCCAGCATCCGCTCGAGCGGCACGCGCGCGCGCTCCATCACCTCCGGAGACAGCTCGATGCGCGGCTCTAGGTCGCGCAGCGCGACGTACAGCTTCTCGAGCGTGTTGAGCGCCATGTACGGGCACATGTTGCAGTTGCAATTGCCGTCGCCGCCGGGGACGCCGATGAACAGCTTGCCGGGCGCCGCTTTCTCCATCTGGTGGATGATGTGCGGCTCGGTCGCAACGAGGATTGTTTGAGCCGGCGAGCTCAGCGCGAAATCGAGGATCGACCGGGTCGATCCGACGTGATCGGCATGGTCGATGATGTGCGGCGGGCACTCCGGATGCGCCGCCACCGGCGCGCCGGGATGCTCGGCCTTGAGCTTCAACAGCTCGGTCTCGCTGAACGCCTGGTGGACGATGCAGATGCCCGGCCACAGCAGCATGTCGCGGCCGGTCTTCCGCGCGAGATAGCCGCCGAGGTGGCGGTCGGGCCCGAAGATGATCTTCTGGTCCGTGGGGATCTGGTCGAGGATGATCTTCGCGCTGCTCGAGGTGACGATGATGTCGCTCAAGGCTTTCACCGCCGCCGAGCAGTTGATGTAGGTGAGCGCGATATGGTCGGGGTGCGCGGCGCGGAACGCGGCGAACTGGTCGGGCGGGCAGCTGTCCTCGAGGCTGCAGCCGGCGTCCATGTCGGGCAGGATCACAGTCTTTTCGGGGCTGAGGATTTTCGCCGTCTCGGCCATGAAGCGGACGCCGCAGAAGGCGATTACCTCGGCGTCGGTCGCCGCCGCCTTGCGCGACAAATCGAGGCTGTCGCCGACGAAATCGGCGAGGTCCTGGATTTCCGGCTTCTGGTAATAATGGGCGAGAATTACGGCGCTGCGCTCGCGCTTCAGCCGGTCGATCTCGGCGACAAGGTCGAGGCCCTTCAAACTGGTGGTCTGAACCGTCATTTCTGCCCTTCGGCGGCGCGCCTGCGCTCAGCCTCCTTGATCGCTTCCTCATATGGGGTCGAGCCGGTGATATAGCTAGGCTCGTCGTTCCCGTCGGTCGGGAAGTGCGCGACGACCTTCACGTCCTTGAACCCGGCGGCAAGCAGCGGCATCGCGAAGCTGCGCTCGACCGCGGCGCGCGCCGACTGGCGGGCGAGGCGCATCGGCACCGCCGCGGTCGCCTGCTTGCGAAGGTCCGCGACGGCGCGCGCGCGATTGGCCTGGTCGAGCTGCTGGTTGGCGTTGGTCAGCGCCGAGAGCACGCCGTTGCCGCCATATTCCCTCACCTGGTTGATATCGACATCGGGCCCCGCGACCTCGATTTGCGGAAGCCGGACAGTGAGCGTGCTGCTCGACCCGTTCCACGTCACGTCCCTGGGCTGGAGCTTGGCGAGGTCGAGCTCGTAGCGGACGTCGCCGGGCAGGATGAGCGTGCGCTGTGAGCTGACGAGCCCGCCGAGCCTGTCCTGTTGGCTCGTGACCACCGAAACATAGCGCGCGGCAAAGACCGTCAGCCGGTTCTGCGCACGCATGGACTCGAGGCTCGCGGTCGCGATCGTCTTGGGATCCGGCCCGCCGAAGATGCGGTCGGCGACGCCGGTCGTGACGCCGAGCAGCACGCCAAGGATCAGTGCGGCCGCGACCATCGCGAACACCAGCGGCTTGTTCAGGCGGCGGTCCATAGCTCTCCTTCGGACTCAACGAGGCCGCGCCGCTCGAGGTCCACGAGGTGCGCCAGCACCGACCCGCCCGCCGCCGTCACCAGCCGCGGGTCGAGCCCGGGATAGGCGTTCGCCACGATGTCCGGGATCGGCCGCGGCTTCTCGCCGACCAGCTTCAGGATTTGCTTCTCGCGCTGCATGCGGTGGCCCATCAGGTGGCGGACATATTGCTGCGGGTTGGTGACGGGCTCGCCGTGGGCGGGATAATAGACCCGGTCCTCGCGCTGCCTGAGCTTGTCGAGGCTGCGCATATATTCGGCCATGTCGCCGTCCGGCGGCACCACGACCGTTGTCGACCAGCCCATCACATGATCGCCGGTCAGCAGCGCATCGCCATATGCGAAGCACAGATGATTGGACGTATGGCCCGGGGTCGCGACAGCCGTGACCGGCCTCCCGTCGACTTCCACCTGCTCTCCGTCCGCGAGCACCCGGTCCGGCGCATAGTCGCCGTCGAACGATGCATCCGCGCGCGGGCCGACCGTCTCGAGCGCAAGCGGCGCGCAGCCGATGACCGGCGCGCCGGTGCGCTCGGAAAGCGGCCGGGCGGCAGGGCTGTGGTCGCGGTGCGTGTGGGTGCACATGATCGCGACCACTTCGCGTCCGCCAATCGCATCCGTCAGCGCGTCGAGATGCTCGGGCAGGTCGGGGCCCGGGTCAACGAACGCGACCTCGCGCGCGCCGAGCAGATAGGTCTGCGTGCCGAAATTGGTGAACGCGCTGGGGTTGTGCGCGAGCACGCGCGCGATCCCGGGCTCCAGCTGCTCGACCTTGGCGTAGGGCGCATCCATTTCGTGGCCTGTCGCACGAGCAGCGCCGGCTTGGCTAGGGTTCCAGGTCCACCTGGACCCTAGCAGTTGAGGTTGAACGGTCCGTCGCTGCCGACTTCCTGGCCGCTGCGCACGATGCGCAGCTCGAGCCGTCCGCCCGCGACGTGACTGCACACGTCTGCCGGTACCGCGAAGCGCAGCGATTTGCCCTTCTTGAGCTGGGCGATCTGGACGTCGGCCTGCGGCTCGCCGTCGCGGACGAAGCGCAGGCTGGTCTGCGCCGGAAGGTCCTCGCCCGCGCGCACCGTCACCAAAGTGTGGCGGGTGAAGCCCGTGCACGGCCCGTCGATCGTCTCGCCCGGCGTGTAGCAGCTAAGGCTCATTCGCGGCTTGGGCAGCATCGCGACGGACGCGGTGACCCCGCCGGCAAGGACGCGCGTCGGCGGCGGCGGCGCGGTCGGCATCGGCGGAAGCGCGGCATAGTCTCGCGCCGGCGTCGAAGGCGCAGTCTGGCGCGGCGCGGGCAGCGCCACATTTGCAGGCTGCTTTGACTGGAGGATCGGCGGCAGCGGCGACAGTCCGTCGAGCGCCGGGCTCCTGGCCGTCGATCGTGATGGAAGCAGAGGCGCGGGCGTTTGCAGCCGCGCGATTTCGGCATTGAGCGCCGCGACGATCTGGTCACGCGCCGTTGCCGCCATCTCCTTGTTGGCGTGCAGCTTTTCGATCGCGTCCCTGAGCGTTCCGATCCACTCGGCGTCGCTTTGCCCTTCATTGCCGCACAGCGTCACCTTCGACTGGTGCGGCTCGCCGTCGACAATGTCGCGAACCACGGTCTCGAACTTGTGCGCGTCGCAGCTCTGGACGAGCTTCCTGGCTTTGGCGTCAGCGGTGGGGGCAGGCGCCTTCTTCTTCGCCTGCGGAGCGCCCGCGGCGGCCGAGACGAGCCCCAGCGCCAGCGCCGCGCTCACGAAAAACATGCGCCCCTTCACCATCACCCCTTCTTTCGACCGGACGGTGAATGCCTCTTGAACCGGCAAGGGTCCAGACCCCGGGACCCTAAGCTGCAAGGGCTGCGGTCGCGGGGGCTTCGCTGAGCTGCTCGGCGCGCCGGGCGAACGCGGCCGGATGGAGTCGGCCGAACAGCGCTTCCATGCTGCTGTCCCAGCTGAACTGAAGCGCGCGCGCCTGCGCTTCGGCGGCCATCGCGCCGCGATCCGAATTCCACACCGCAAGGATGTTCGCGGCCATCGCTTTGGCATCGCCGACCGGACCGAGGCGGCCGACGGCGTCGCTCACCCGGTCGATCATCGCGCCAGCCTCGACACCGACCACGGGCAATCCCGACGCCTGCGCTTCGACGATCGAGACTCCGAAGGTCTCGTCGGCCATGCCCGACACGTAGATGTCGGCGCTCGCCAGCCAGCGCGCGAGCTCGGCGCGGCTGTCGAGATAGCCGGGCAGCACGATGCGCTCGTCGCCCACGGCGGCGATTTCGGCCTTGAGCGGGCCCTCGCCGATCAGCGCGAGCCTCGCTCCGAGCTCTTTCGGGAGCCGCCGGAAAGCGTCGACGACGAGGTCGGGCTTTTTCTCACCGTCGAGGCGGCCGACGTAGACCAGCAGCGGCTGGTCCGCGCCCAGCCCCAGCTTGGAACGAAGCCGCTCATCGCGCCTGGCCGGGCCGAATTCGCCGAGCTCGACTCCCAGGGGAACCACGTCGACACCCTCGATACCCAGTGAGCGAAGCTTCCCCGCCCCGCCATTCTCGCTGAGGGCGAACACCGCGTCGAAGCGCCGGTACAGCAGCCCGCAATAGCCGTAGCAGAACCGCGCCAGCGCCCCCGCGACCCGTCGCGTGACGAATCTCGCCAGCGGCCGCTCGACGTAAACCGTCGGAAAGTCCGTCATGTAAGCGGCGACGAGCGCGGTTTCGGGGTGGCGCCTGCGGTACCCGATCGCCGCCCACGGCAGGTTGTACGCGTCCTGGCATTCGATCACGTCGGGCCCGAACCGCTCGAGCGCCGCGCGCACCGCGCCGTTGCGCAGCATCAGGCGATAGCGCGGGCTGCCCGGAACGCGCGGCGAGGCGATGGTGACGGTGACCGCGCGCTCCTCCTCGACGACTTCGTCGCGCGCGCCGGGAACGATCATCAGGTGGCTGTGCGGGGTCGCCTGGAGGATGTGGCGCCGCTTGTGCAGCAGATAGGTGCGCACGCCGCCGCCGACGTCGGACCAGCTCTGCGTCAGGTCGCAGAAGAGTTTGGCGCCTGGCGAATGGCGGAAAGGAGGATCGTAGAGGTTCACCCGTGGCTCAAACCCGCCCGAACCGGCAAAGTGCCATCGGGCGTGTTCGGCGCGTGTGTCGGAATATTTTACGCACGCCGTGTAGGCCCTTCTGTCGATCGACGAAGAAAGTGCGGAAATTCGCCACTTCTTCCATTTGGCACGCCCGTTGCTACTCTGATCGCGTCCACTTGGTTCCACGCCGGAAGGGGCGGTTGCAGCGGTTCTCTGGTCCCCTGCGCCGCCCCTTCCTCTTTTTCAATTCCTCCCTGTTGCGAAGCAATGGGGAGGTGGCAGTCCGAAGGACTGACGGAGGGGCCCCTCCACCACTCGCCTTCGCCAAGGCTACGGCGAGCGGCCCCCGTCCCCACGAGCTTCGCTCGCAGGGAGGAGCGATCAGGCCTCCGCTCCCAGCATCTGCTGCAGCTCTCCGCTCTCGAACATTTCCATCATGATGTCGGAGCCACCGACGAACTCGCCCTTCACGTAGAGCTGGGGGACCGTCGGCCAGTCGGAATATTGCTTGATCCCCTGGCGGATTTCAGGGTCCTGGAGCACGTCGACCGTTTCATATTTGGCCCCGAGCCGGTCGAGGATCGCGACCGCGCGACTCGAAAAGCCGCACTGCGGAAACAGCGCCGTTCCCTTCATGAACAGAACGATATCGTTCTTCTTCACGATGTCGTCGATGCGGGAAACAGGATCGTTTTGGACGTCACTCACTGGTCATCTCCGTTGGCACTGCCGTTTCGAGCTGCAATGCGTGAAGCTCACCCCCTACTCGCCCGCCGAGCGCCGAATAAACCGCCTGGTGCTGCCTGATCCGGCTCATTCCGGCAAAGCTCGGGCTGACGACCCGCGCGGCATAATGATCGCCGTCGCCGGCGAGGTCGCGGATGGTCACTTCGGCGTCGGGGATGCGCGCCTTGATCAGCCGCTCGATGTCGATCGCCGCCATCGGCATCAGAGGCCAAGTCCTTTCACAGGTTGGTCGCCTCGATGATCTGGCGGCGGGCATCGATTTCCTTGTTGCGCAGCGCCTCGACCACTTTCTCCTCGTCAATGTCGATGCCGGCTGCCGTGAGGTCGCCGAGCACTTTCCTCACCACGTCATGGTCGCCGGCTTCCTCGAAGTCGGAGCGGACCACGTCCTTCGCGTAAGACTCGGTCTCTTCCCGCGAGAGGCCCATCTGCCGCGCCGCCCATTCGCCGAGCAGGCGGTTGCGGCGCGCGGTGATGCGGAACTTCATCTCCTCGTCGTGCGCGAACTTGGACTCGAACGCGCGCTGGCGATCCTCGAACTGGCTCATCGAATTCCTCTCGGCGTTCCGTTGTGCGGTTGCGCGCCAGATAGGAGCAGCCGCAAGCCGACGCAACGCGCTAACGCTTCCGCCGGCGCCACCAGCGCGCGGCGAGAACGACGACTGCGCACGCCGCCGTGTCCGCCATCCAGTCGAAGCGGTCGGCGTCCCGGTGCAGCGCGGGGATTGCCTGCGCGGCTTCGATCAGGGCGCCGAACAGCGACAGTCCGCCGATGAGCCATACGGGCGGGACACGCGGGTAAGCGAAACTGCCGAGCAGTCCGAGCGTGGCGAAGGCGGCGATGTGCTGGACCTTGTCCGACGGGTGGCCGGGAAGGTCCGGCGGATGCGGCAGCAGCGCCATCGCCAGCGCGGCCACCGCCGCGGCCCAGAACAGCGCGCGCGTCACGCGCGGCGTTGCGACATTCATCGAAGCTGGTTAGCGCGTCGATCGGGAGCTGTCGTCAGGCGACGAACGAAACCGCCCAGCGCGCGAAGGCGAGCCATTCCGGCGTGTTCCAGACCGCGAGCCGGAACAGCCATGAGCCGGCGAGCACCGCCGCGACGGTTATCGTCACCCAGTGGATCCTGCCCCGGCTCCGGATGTCCCAGATCGCGAGCGGCACCAGGAAGGCGAGCTGGCCGCCGATCATGATCACCGGGAACGGGATCTCCGCCGGCCAAGGCAACCGCCCGATCGACGGCGGAAGCAGGCCGACCAGCGATCCGAGCATGAACCGCTTGTGGACCTGCGGCTTGTCGCGGTTGAGCAGGCCGGCGAGGATGAGCCCCGTGAATACCGGGATGTCGAGCAGCGGCACCGCGAGCCAGCTGAGCGGCGCAATGCTAGGGTCGCCCGAATGGCGCGCAACCCCGTGCAGCGCCGCGAGCGCGCCGATCACGATCATCACCGGCAGAAGCACGAACCCGCCGATCCCGAGCTTCATGTGGACGCTCGCCCGGTCCGCCGACATCAGGCTCACCTGCGCCATGAACAGAAGCGCCCACGAGCTGAAGACGAGCCCGTGCAGGAGCACAAGCGGCGTCATCGGCAGGTAAGGATGGTAAGGCGGGAGCAGTCCGCGAAAATAGAAGCTCGGTCCGAAGCCGGCCAGGATCGTCGCCAGGATGGCAATCGCCATACCGAGATAGAAACGCCGCTCGGCCTTGAGCCGCGGCCGCGGTGCAGCAAGTGTCGCCATCAGCGCCTCCCCGTCGCGCGCCGATTATCATATTTCGACGCGGCGAGTCGCGCCCGAACTGTCGGTCAGTCGACGTAGCTTGCCGTCGTCTTTTCGCGCACTTCTTCCTTCGTCACCCCCGGCGCGAGCTCGATCAGCTTGAAGGGATGATCGTGGTCCGGGCGCTGGAACACCGCGAGGTCGGTGATGATCATGTCGACGACGTTCTTGCCGGTCAGCGGAAGCGTGCACTCGGGGATGAACTTGGCCGCGCCGTTCTTCGAGACGTGCTCCATCACGACGATGATCTTCTTGACCCCCGCCACGAGGTCCATCGCCCCGCCCATGCCCTTGATCATCTTGCCCGGCACCATCCAGTTGGCGAGGTCGCCCTTTTCGCTGACCTCCATCCCGCCGAGCACGGCAAGGTCGATATGGCCGCCGCGAATCATCCCGAAGCTGGTGGCGCTGTCGAAATAGCTGGTCTGGGGAAGCTGGCTGACGGTCTGCTTTCCCGCATTGATGAGATCAGGGTCGACCTGATCGTCGTACGGGAACGGCCCGATCCCGAGCATCCCGTTCTCACTCTGCAGCGTGACCGTCATGCCCTCGGGCACATGATTCGCGACGAGCGTCGGAATGCCGATGCCGAGATTGACATAATAGCCGTCGCGCAGCTCCTTCGCCGCGCGCGCCGCCATGTCGTTGCGGGTCCAGCCCTTGGTCATCGCTTCAGTCGCCATCAGGCACTCCTTGTACCCCGGCGAAGGCCGGGGCCCAGTCCTTTAAAAAGCAGCCGCCGGTAGCGGCTCCTGGGCCCCGGCCTTCGCCGGGGTACAGGATGGATTATGCCGCCTCCCGCTCACGCACCGTGCGGAATTCGATTTGCTTGTCGTATGGGCTGCCGTCGATCAGCCGGTTGACGAAGATCGATGGCAAATGGATGCAATCGGGGTCGAGCGAGCCCACGGGCACGATCTCCTCCACCTCGGCGATGCAGACCTTGCCGCAGGTCGCAGCGGGCAGGTTGAAGTTGCGCGTCGTCTTGCGGAACATGAGGTTGCCGGTCTCGTCGGCCTTCCAGCCCTTGATGATCGACACGTCCGCGCGGATGCCCCGCTCGAGGATGTAGGTCTCCCCGTCGAACTCCTTGTGCTCCTTGCCTTCGGCGACCTCAGTCCCGACTCCGGTCTTGGTGTAGAAGCCGGGAATCCCCGCTCCGCCGGCCCGCATCCGCTCCGCCAGCGTCCCCTGCGGGTTGAACTCGATCTCGATTTCGTTCGCCAGAAATTGCCGCTCGAACTCCTTGTTCTCGCCGACATAGGAGCTGATCATCTTCCTGATCTGCCGCGTGCGCAGCAGCTTGCCGAGCCCTTCGTTGTCGATGCCCGCATTGTTGGACGCGACGGTGAGGTCCTTGACCCCGCTGGCGACGATGGCGTCGATCAGCCGCTCGGGAATTCCGCACAGGCCGAAGCCGCCGGCGGCGATGGTCATGCCGTCGGACAGCAGCCCGTCGAGCGCCGCCTCGGCACTGGGATAGATTTTCTGCATGCGTCTCCTCTCAGCCCCTCTCCCCTTGCGGGAGAGGGCGACTCAGCGAAGCTGAGCGGGGTGAGGGGTCGCTTCGCGCGAGGCTGCGCCTCGCTCACCCTCACCCAACTCCGCCCAAGCTCACTTCGTTCGCTAAGGCTTCCTATCCCTTTCCCGTCAAGGGAGAGAGGTAAAAAGTCAGCCCTTCAGCTTCGCCAGCACGCCCTGGAGCTGCATCGCGTTCGACATGTCGCCCTCGACGCGGAGCTTGCCCATCATGAATGCGGTCATGCCGTCGAGCTGGCCCGAAGCAAGCTGCTGCCAGTCGTCCCAGCCGACGCGGACAATGGTGTCCGCGGCTCCATCCTCTTCGCTGACCTGACTTGCGGCGCCGTCGAGCATGATCGTACCGTGATCGCCGCCGAAATCGATCTTCACGCGCTTGCCCGGCACCCACGCCTGCCCCTGCTGCATCCGCGCGACGAGTTCCTGCTTGGTCATACTTTCTCCTTTGTCAGCAGCGCTAGCGGGAAATCTCCCCTCCCTGCAAGGGAGGGGGCGGGGGTGGGTGCGAGCGAGTGGGCTCAATGCCCATGAGCGAGCTTCTTCAGCGGCATCGAGCCGCTTCAGAAGCACCCACCCCTTGATCCCCTCCCTTGCAGGGAGGGGCGGGCGGAGCCTATCTGGCCGCCATGGGATACGAAACCGACCTCAAGCTCTTCATCGACGGCGTATGGAAAGGCTCGGACGCCGGTCACACGGTCGTCAATCCGGTCGACGCCAAGCCGATCGCCGACGTGCCTTATGCGACGCAGGCCGACCTCAATGAAGCGCTCGCTGCGAGTGAGCGCGCCTGGCCGGAGTGGCGCTCGACCGACGTCGAGAAGCGCGGCGCGATCCTCCACAAGGCCGCCAAGCTGCTGCGCGAGCGCGCGGACCTCATCGCGGCGACGATGACGCAGGAGCAGGGCAAGCCGCTCGTCGAGTCGAGGTCGGAAACGCTGGCCTCGGCACAGCTGTTCGACTGGTACGCGGAGGACGCCAAGCGCGATTACGGCCGCACGCTCGTCCGCCCCGCGGGCCAGCTCAGCCGCGTGATCCGCCAGCCGGTCGGCCCGACCGCGACCTTCACCCCGTGGAACTTCCCGATTTATTTGCTCGCGAAGAAGGTCAGCGCTGCGCTCGCCGCCGGCTGCACCGTCATCTCGCGCCCGCCGCACGAGACTCCCGGCTGCACGACCGAGCTGTTCCGGGCGCTTGCCGATGCCGGGATTCCCGCGGGCGTCGCCCAGCTCGTCCACGGCGATTCCGACCTCATCAGCCGCACGCTCATCGGCAGCCGGGTCATCCGCAAGGTCAGCTTCACCGGCTCGACCGCGGTCGGCAAGCATTTGATGCGCCTGTGCGCCGACAGCATGACGCGCGTGACGATGGAGCTCGGCGGCCACGCGCCAGTGCTGATCTTCGAAGATTGCGACCTCGAGAAGACGCTCGACATGGTCGTCCCGCAGAAGTTCCGCAACGCCGGCCAGGTATGCGTCTCCCCCACCCGCTTCTACGTCCAGCGCGGCATCTACGACGCGTTCGTCAAAGGCTTCGCCGAGCGCACCGCTGCAGTGAAAGTCGGCAACGGCCTCGAGGAGGGCACGAAGATGGGCCCGCTCGCCAACGCCCGCCGCCCGGACGCGATCGAAAGCCTCGTGGCTGACGCCAAGGCGAAGGGCGCCCGCGTCCTCGCCGGAGGCGAACGCGGCGACAGCGGCTTCTTCTTCCAGCCGACTTTGCTCGCCGACGTGCCGAACGAAGCCAACATCATGAACGACGAGCCGTTCGGCCCGGTCGCGGTGTCGCGTCCGTTCGACACGTTCGAGGAAGCGATCGAGCAGGCCAACCGCCTGCCCTACGGCCTCGCCGCCTTCGCCTTCACCGAGAACGGCCGCCGCGCGAACCTCATCGGCGACCTCGTCGAAAGCGGCATGGTCGGGATCAACACCTTTGCCATCAGCGGCGCCGACACGCCGTTCGGCGGGGTCAAGGATTCAGGCTTCGGCAGCGAAGGCGGGAAAGAGGGCCTCGAGAGCTACCAGGTCGTGAAGGCGGTTCACCAGGCGTGAGCTAAGCTGCGGCTTGGGCCGCCTGCCCGCGCAGGAAGAACATGAGATAGATCAGCCGGCCGTTCTCGACATTGTCGCCGAACGCCGGCCCCGACGTGTGCCAGTAATGCGGCTGCAACAGCACGAGGCGGTTGAACCGCATCGGCACCGTCATCGTATGCTCCCACTTGGAGCGATCGAACGAATCCTTGTCGAGGATGTCGTGCTGCAGCTCCTCGTAGGACGAATAGCCGATCCGCTTCAGGCTCTCGCTGTCCATCGGCACTCGGTCGGTCATCGTCCTTTTGTGGCGGAAGAAGTCGGTGCCCCCGCGGGAATCTTCGTCGCGGCTGAGGTACAGGATTCCCGACCAGTGGCTCTGGTCGATATGGATGCGCCCCGGCTTGTCCTCCTTTGCCAGAGTGAGG
>DASSOE010000089.1:0-15940 GCA_035700945.1 Sphingomicrobium sp.
GGCGTCACCAACTCCAACGGCGCTGGCGCGACCGCATCCGCATCCACGATCGCGCTCGCGACCTCGGGCGGCTTCTCCGGCGCCACCCGCTCCAGCGGTCACGGCTGCTCGGCGTCGGTGATCGCCGGTGAGGGCGGCGCGATACAGCGCGACCACGCCTGGCACAGCGCGCGCCACCTCGGCGATCTCGAGAGCGCGCACGAAATCGGGCGCCGCGCCGGCGATCGTGCAGTCGCGAAGCTCAACCCGTCGCGCCCGAAGCCCGGCAAATATCCGGTGATCTTCGATCCGCGCGTGTCGGCAGGACTGCTCGGCCATTTCTGCGGTGCGATCAACGGCGCCGCCGTGGCGCGCAAAACGAGCTTTTTGCGCGAGCAGCTGGGTGTCGCTGTCTTTGCCCCAGGCGTGACCATCGTCGACGATCCGTTGCGGCCGCGCGGCCTGAGGTCGCGCGCGTTCGATGCCGAAGGGGTGCGCGTCTCGCGTCAGGAGCTGGTCTCGGGCGGCATCCTCAACCAGTGGATCGCGGATAGTGCGGCGGCGCGGCAGCTCGGCATGGCGCCGACCGGCCATGCCTCGCGCGGTGTCGGCGGATCCCCCGGCGCCGCGCCCAGCAATCTCTACATGGAGTGCGGCAGCCGCACCCGCGGGGCACTGCTCGCGAGCGTTCCCGAAGCGGTGCTGGTGACCGAGCTGATCGGACAGGGCGTCAACGGCGTGACCGGCGACTACAGCCGCGGCGCGGCCGGGTTCATGGTCCGCGGCGGCGAAATCGCCGAGCCCGTCGCGGAGATCACCATCGCATCCAACCTCATCGACATGTTCGCGATGCTAGAGCCGGCGAGCGACCTCGAATTCCGCCGCGGCATCGATGCGCCCACCATCCTCGTCCCCGAAATGACCGTGGCTGCCGCCTAAGCCTCAGCCCCGACTTTCGGCAGCCCAAGCCGCGGGATTTCCATCTTCGGGCAGCGGTCCATCACCACCTTGAGACCCGCAGCTTCGGCGCGGGCCGCGGCTTCCTCGTTGATCACGCCGATCTGCATCCACACCGCCCTGGCGCCGACGAAGATCGCCTGCTCCACGGCTTCCGCGGCCATCTCGGGCCGCCGGAAAATGTCGACGATATCGATCGGAATTCCGATCTGCGCCAGCTCCCGCCACACGAACTCGCCCAACACATGCTCCCCGGTGATCTGCGGATTGACCGGGAGCACGCGATATCCCCATTGCTGGAGGAACTTCATGACTCCGTAAGATGGACGGTCGGGCCGGTCGGATGCGCCGACGACCGCGATCGTGCGCGCGCTCCGCAATAGCTCGGCAATGTCCTCGTCGCGGGTCAGCGGCATGGCGTCATCCTTTCGCACGGGCTCAATGCGCCACAGCCTCCAACAGTTTCGCGGCGATGGCCTCGAACGCTTCGGCGTCGGGGCCGCCCGACCCGGCCGGCGGCTCGCCCGCGTCCGAAGCCTCGCGGATCGCGAGCGACAGCGGCAGGCGACCGAGGAACGGGATTCCCATTTCCGCAGCCGCCGCTTCGGCACCGCCGCTGCCGAACGGATGGGAAGGCTGACCGCAGTGCGGGCACGTGTAGGTCGCCATATTCTCGATCAGCCCGATCACCGGCACGCTGGTCTTGTTGAACAAATCGACGGCGCGGCGGGCGTCGATCAGCGACAGGTCCTGCGGCGTCGATACGATAACCGCGCCCGCGGGCCGCGAGCGCTGGACGAGGGACAGCTGGACGTCACCGGTGCCCGGCGGAAGGTCGACGATCAGCAGCTCGCAATCACCCCAGTCGGCCTCGACCAGCTTCGCGAGCGCGCCGGTCGCCATCGGCCCGCGCCACGCGAGCGCATGGCCTGGCGACACCAGATGGCCCAACGACAGAAATCTGATGCCGTGCGCGGCGACCGGGATCAACTGCTCGCCTTCGGCTGTAGGCTTCGTGTCGCTACCGAGCAGCGTCGGCTGCGACGGCCCGTACACGTCGGCGTCGATCAGGCCGACTTTCTTCCCGGTGCGCGCTAGTGCAATCGCGAGATTCGCCGACACGGTGGACTTACCGACTCCGCCCTTGCCGCTGCCGATCGCGATCAGCGTGCGCCTGGGCTGTGCGGCCGTCATCGCGATTCGCGCTTCCGTGACCCCGGGCGTTTGCACCGCGGCGGAGCGCAGCTCCTCCTCGACCCGCCTTGCCTCGCTCGCGCTCAGTCCCGTGGCATCGACGATGATCGTCGCAACGCCGTTGGCCAGCTTGCGCGAGCGAATCCGCTCTTCGTGCGGAAGGTCGTCCAGCAAGTCGCGCGCATCGGTCATGAGGGGCACATAGGAACCGCGCCGCGCCTTGCCACTGTTTTTCCGGGTGGCGGCCTCTATATTTGCCGCGATGAGCACTTTCTCGGGGTGGGGCGGGCGCGTTCGCGGCCTGTTCGCCGACACCAAAGGCCCGTGGGGCCCAAGCGCAAGCGGCGACGAGCCGCCGGCTGATGACGGTCACGGCGGCGGCCCGTGGGGCGAGCCGTCGAGCGGAGGCGGGCACCGGCCCGCAAGCGGCCGACCGGGCGTCGCCCCGCTCGAAGACCTGCTTCGCCGCGGACGGATGCGCTTCCGCGGCGGCGGCGGCCTCCCGGGACGGCCCGACGGGTCGCTGATTCTGTGGGCCGTGGCTGGATTCATCGCCATCTGGCTGATCTTCACCAGCGTCCATTCGATCGCTCCGGGCGAGCGCGGCGTCGTCACGCGTTTCGGCCGTTACAGCGCCACCCTCGGCCCGGGTGTCGGGATCACCCTGCCCGCGCCGATCGACCGCGTCCGGAAGGTCGATGTCGAAAGCATCCGCAGCGTCGATCTCGGCTCGCAAAGCAGCGAAGACCTGATGCTCACCGGCGACCAGAACCTCCTCGACATCGCTTATTCGGTGCGCTGGAACGTCCGCACGCCGGAGCTCTATCTGTTCCAGCTCGCCCAGCCCGACGAGGCGATCCGCCAGGTAGCCGAAAGCGCGATGCGCGCCGTGGTCAGCCAGGTCTCGCTTCAGGATGCGATGGGCGACAAGCGCGGCGAGATCGAAGCGCAGGTCACCGACCGCATGCAGCGCATCCTCAATGCCTATCGCTCCGGCATTTTCGTCCAGGGCGTCGCCATCCAGCAGGCCGATCCCCCGGCCGAGGTCAACGACGCGTTCAAGGAAGTGACGGCCGCCCAGCAGGACGCGAAGTCGTACGTCAACCAGGCCAATGCCTATGCGCTCCAGCTCACGGCCAAGGCGCAGGGCGAGGCGGCGGCCTTCGACAAGGTCTATGAGCAGTACCGGCTGGCCCCCGAGGTCACCCGCCGGCGCATGTATTACGAAACGATGGAGCAGGTGCTCTCCAAGGTCGACAAGACGATCGTCGAGGCGCCGGGCGTCACGCCCTATCTTCCGCTCCCGCAAGTGCAGAAACAGCAGCAGCAGCAGCAGCAGGAGCGGCAGCAGTGACCGACTTCATCCGCCGCCGCCCGCTGATCTCCGCGATCACCGCCTTCCTGCTGCTCGTGCTGCTGCTCAGCAGCTTCCCGATCGTGCCCGAGACGAAGCAGGCCGTGATCGTCCGCTTCGGCAAGCCGGAGCGCATCCTCAACCGCTTCGAGCCGGGGCGGCCGATCGGCGCGGCCGGCGCGGGGCTGTCGTACCGCATTCCGTTCATCGACCAGATCGTCTGGATCGACAAGCGCGTCCTCGCCGTCGACATGGAGCCGCAGCCGGTGCTTTCGACCGACCAGCGGCGGCTGATGGTCGACGCCTTCGCGCGCTATCGGATCGTCGATCCGCTGCTGATGTACATCCGCTCGCGCAGCGAAGAGAACCTGCGGAGTCAGCTCCAGACCATCCTCCGGTCGGAGGTCCGCAACGAGCTCGCGCAGCAGCAGTTCGTGGCCTTGCTGTCGCCCGAGCGCCAGGGGGTGATGGACGACGTCGGCAAATCGCTCAACGTCCAGGCCGCGAAGTTCGGGGTCGAGATCATCGACGTGCGCATCAAGAAGACCGATCTGCCCGATGGCGCGCCGTTGCAGTCGGCGTTCGAAAGCATGCGCACCGCGCGCCTGCAGGAGGCCCGCTCGATCCGCGCGCAGGGCGCCAAGCAGGCGCAGATCATCCGCGCGCAGGCCGATGCCGACGCCTCCAAGACCTATGCCGCGAGCTTTGGCAAGGACCCGCAATTCTACGATTTCTACCGCGCCATGCAGTCCTATCAGACGACCTTCGTCGGCGACGGCCAGGACAAGCCCGCGCCCACCAACATCATTCTGTCGCCCCAGAATGACTATCTGAAGGAATTCTCTGGACGCACCAAGTGAACTGGCGCGTTCAAATGGCGTTAATGGACTAGGGACATTACCCGCCCCTTGCGTCTCACACCAAATGATGGAGTATCGATGCGCTCGAAGGAGTCCGGAAAAGTGCGCTACGCCTACGGGGTCGCAATGGCCCTGCTGCTCGGGGGATCGGCTTTCTCGCTCGCCACGGGCCAGGCGGGCGCGCAGGTCCCGCAGAATGCACCCGGCACTTCGGCTCTGGCGCCGCGCCCGGGTGCGCCAATGTCCTTCGCCGACCTCGTTGCGAAGCTCCAGCCGGCGGTGGTCAACATCTCGACCAAGCAGCGGGTGCCGGTGCGCTCGCAATCGGCCGACCCGTTCGAGGAATTCTTCCGCCGCTTCGACCCGACCCAGCCGCCCGGCAGCCAGGGCGGACAGGGCGCACAGCCAGGCACCGGCGGCGCCCAGCCGCGCACCCGCGAGGCAGGCTCGCTCGGCTCCGGCTTCCTCGTCTCGCCCGACGGCTACGTCGTCACCAACAACCACCTGATCCAGGGGCTGACCGGCACCGGCACGGTCGACACCGTCACGGTCACGATGACCAACGGGAAGGAATATCCCGCGCGGATCGTCGGACGCGACGAGACCTCCGACCTCGCCGTGCTCAAGATCGACGGAAAGAACCTGCCCTTCGTCCAGTGGGGCGACAGCACCAAGGCGCGCGTCGGCGACTGGGTGATCGCGATCGGCGACCCCTATGGCGTCGGAAGCACCGTCACCGCCGGGATCATCTCCGCGCTCCATCGATCGATCACGAACATCGGTGCGTACGACCGCTACATTCAGACCGACGCCGCGATCAACATGGGCAATAGCGGCGGCCCGATGTTCGACCTCAACGGCAATGTCATCGGAATCAATTCCGCTTTGATCTCACCCAACGGCGCGTCGGTCGGAATCGGCCTTGCCATCCCGGCGGAGCTGGCGCGCCCAGTCATCGACGCGCTGATGAAGGGCCAGCGCCCGCAGCGCGGCTATCTCGGCGTCGGGCTGCAGCAGCTCGACGAGAATCTCGCCGCCGGGTTCGGCTTGCCGAAAGACAGCGGCGAGGTCGTCCGCACGGTTGTCCCCGACGGGCCGGCCGCACGCGCCGGCATCCAGCAGGGCGACGTGATCGTGAAGGTGGACGGCAAGGACGTCACGCCCGACCAGACCGTGTCGTTCCTCATTGCCAACAGCAAGGTCGGTTCGAAGATCCCGATCGAGATCATCCGCCAGCACAAGCGCGGGACGGTCTACGTCACGCTCGCCGACCGCCCGACCGAAGACGCGCTTCAAAAGATCGCCGGCGGCGGTTCCACGACCCAGGACGACAGCGGCACCACCGCGGTCGCGCCTCAGAAAGCGCTTGGGCTGTCGCTTGCCCCGCTCACGCCCGAGCTCGCGAAGTCGGCCAACCTGCCGTCCACCGCGCGCGGCGTGATCATCACCGCCGTCGACCCGAACTCCGACGCCGCCGAGCAGGGCCTCCAGCGCGGCGACCTCATCCTGTCCGTCAACAACCAGCCGGTGACGCAGCCGGCGCAGGTGATCGCCGGCGCCGAGGGGGCGCGCAAGGCCGGCCGCTCGAGCGTGCTCCTGCTGGTCAAGCGCGGCAACTCGCCCGAAGCTTTCGTCGCCGTCGACGTCGCGAATAAGTAGGCGCCGCAGACTACTTGCGCTCGAGCAGTCGCTGCGCAACAGCGGAGCGGCGGGAGGCGAGACATGGCTGAGAGCGGCATTTTCATCGGCGCGGAGGCGGGGGGCACGAACCCGCAGCGCCTCGAGCTCAAGCGCGCCAATCGGCACGGCCTGATCGCGGGCGCGACCGGCACCGGCAAGACGGTGACTCTGCAAGGCATCGTCGAGAGCCTTTCCGCAGCCGGGGTCCCGTGCTTCGTGGCCGACGTGAAGGGCGACCTATCCGGCCTCGCCATCGCCGGCTCACCCACGTCGAAGCTGCACGAAGTCTTCGCCAAGCGCGCGGCCGAGATCGGCATGAGCGATTGGCAGTATCGCGACACGCCGGTCCAGTTCTGGGACCTGTTCGGCGAGCAGGGCCATCCGATCCGCACCACCGTCAGCGAGATGGGGCCGCTGCTGCTCGCGCGGCTGATGAATCTCAACGAGGTCCAGGAAGGCGTGCTCAACATCGCCTTCACCGCCGCCGACAAGGAAGGGCTGATCCTTCTTGACCTGGACGACCTGCAGTCGATGCTGATCCATTGCGGCGAGGAGGCCGACCAGCTGACGCTGACCTACGGCAATGTCTCGAAGCAGTCGGTCGGCGCGATTCAGCGTTCGCTGCTCCAGCTCAGGAGCCAGGGCGGCGATCATTTCTTCGGCGAGCCCGCGCTCGACCTCCACGATTTCATCGGCCTTGACGATCAGGGGCGGGGCTTCGTCAACATCCTCGCCGCCGACAAATTGATGGCGTCGCCCCGGCTCTACGCGACCTTCCTTCTGTGGCTCCTGTCAGAACTGTTCGAGCTGCTCCCGGAGGTCGGCGATCCCGATAGGCCGGTGCTGTGCTTCTTCTTCGACGAGGCCCATCTGCTGTTCGACGAGGCGCCCCCCGCCCTGCTCGAAAAGGTCGAGCAGGTCGTTCGGCTGATCCGTTCCAAGGGCGTCGGCGTCTATTTCATCACGCAGAACCCGATCGACATCCCCGACAAGGTCGCGGCGCAGCTCAACAACCGGGTCCAGCACAAGCTCAACGCCTTCACTCCGCGCGACAGCCAGGCGGTCAAGGCCGCCGCCGACACCTTCCGCCCGAACCCGGCGGTCGACGTTGCCAGCGCGATCACCGAGCTCAAGATCGGCGAGGCGCTCGTTTCGCTGCTCCAGCCCGACGGCTCGCCCGAGCCGGTCCAGCGCGTGCTCATCAAGCCGCCTTCCTCGCGCGTCGGCCCGCTTACGCCGGCGGAGCGCAAGGTGATCGTCGACACCGATGCGATCGGGAGCAAATACGACGCCGCCGTCGACCGGCAGAGCGCCGAAGAGATGCTCAAGGCTAAGGCCGAGGAAGCCGCCGCCGCCGCGCAGGCGGCGCAGGCGCGCGACGAGGCCGAGAAGGACGCCGCCGAACAGGCGAAGCAGGATGCGAAGGCCGCCAAGGAGCAGGCGCGCGTGCAGCTTGAGCAGCAGCGGCTCGAATTGCAACGGCAGCGGCTCGAACAGCAGCGTGCCGCCCGCGAAGCGCGCGCCGCTGCCCGCCCGAGCATGGCGGACAAGATGATCCAGTCGGCGGTGCGTGCCGCGTCGAGTTCGGTCGGGCGGCAGATTGGAAGCCGGCTCCTGCGCGGCATCCTCGGTGGCCTCACCCGTCGCTAGGGAAGGATTCGCATTGTTCGCGATCAGCCTTAAAGAGGCGCCAAGGAGAGGAGTAGGCGTGGCCGACAATTGTGACGTGATCGCCGGTCTCGAGCGCGAGTGGCGCGATGCGCTGTGCAGCAAGGATCTCCAGCGGCTGCGCGCCCTGATGCACCCCGATTTCGTGCTCATCGGGACGCGTTCGACCGGGCCGTTCATGATGAGCCGCGACGAATGGCTCGACGCGATCCAGCGCCGCCAGGTCGACACGATCGAGTTCGACGTGCGCGACGCCACCGCGCTCGACGACGTGATGATCGGCACCGTCCATGCCCGCTGGAAGCTCAAATACCTCGGCCGCGCGATCGAGGATTGCGTCCTCCTGACCGACGTCTGGGTCAAGGACGGCGATCGCTGGCTCGCCATCCGGCGTCACTCGACCCCGGCGCCCGCCGGCCAGTGCGGCAATCTAAAAGGGGACTAGATGGCACGCGAAGAAGCGCTGCGCGCGAGTGGGAGCATCAGGGAGCTGACGCTCCGCGGAATCGTGCTCGGGGCGCTGATCACCGTCCTGTTCACCGCCGCCAACGTCTATCTCGGGCTTCGCGCGGGACTGACCTTCGCAACCTCGATCCCCGCCGCGGTGATCTCGATGGCCGTGCTTAGAAGCTTTCACGATTCGACGATCCAGGAAAACAACATCGTCCAGACGATCGCCTCGTCGGCCGGCACCTTGTCGGCGATCGTGTTCGTCCTTCCAGGCCTGGTGATGGTCGGCTGGTGGACCGGTTTTCCCTACTGGCTTTCAGTCGCGGTCATCGCGATCGGCGGTATCCTCGGCGTTATGTATTCGGTGCCGCTGCGGCGCGCGCTGGTCACCGGTTCGGACCTTCCCTACCCCGAGGGAGTCGCGGCCGCCGAAGTGCTCAAGGTCGGCGCCGGTGTCGGCGGCCCCGAGGAGAATCGCCGGGGGCTTGCCGCGATGATCTTCGGCGCACTTGTCTCGGCGGCTTATCCGCTGCTGGCCAAGATGAAGCTCGTCGCCGAAGCCGCGACCGGAACATTCCGGATTGGCTCCGGCGCGACCACGCTCTCGGCCGGCCTGTCGCTTGCCTACGTCGGCGTCGGGCACCTCGTCGGGCTGGCAGTGGGCCTGTCGATGCTTGCCGGGATCATCGTCGGCTTCATCGTGCTGCTGCCCATCTACACCGCGGGAGGCCCGCCTGCGGGCATCGCGCTCGCCGATTTCGTCGGCACCGCATTCACCGAAAAGGTGCGCTTCGTGGGTGCCGGGACGATCGGCGTCGCCGCCATCTGGACCCTGCTCAAGGTGATCGGGCCGATCTTCCGCGGGATCGTCGCCGCGCTTGCCGCGAACCGCGCGCGACGCGCCAATGGCAACGCCTCGCTCGACATCACCGAACGCGACATGCCGATCACCATCGTCGGGGGGGTGATCCTGCTGTCGATGCTCCCGATTGGCTTCCTTCTCAATGCCTTCGCGACCACCAACCCGATCGCCGCGCAACCGGGAGCGACACTCGCGCTTAGCATTGTCTACATCCTCATTGCCGGCGTCGTGATTGCGGCCGTGTGCGGCTACATGGCCGGGCTGATCGGCGCATCCAACAGCCCCATTTCGGGCGTGGGCATTCTCTCCGTGCTCGGCATCGCCATCATTCTCGCGCTGCTGTTTCCCGGCGCCGACGCCGACGCGACGAAGTCGCTCGTGGCGTTCGCTCTGTTCGTCACCTCGGTGGTCTTCGGCGTCGCCACGATATCGAACGACAACCTCCAGGACCTCAAGACGGGTCAGATCGTCGGCGCGACCCCGTGGCGCCAGCAGCTTTCGCTCATCTTCGGCGTGCTGTTCGGCGCCGTCGTCATTCCGCCGGTCCTCGACCTTCTGAACGGCACGTTTGGCTTCGTCGGTGCGCCGGGAGCCGGGGAGGACGCCCTCGCCGCCCCGCAGGCCGCGCTGATTTCGGCGATTGCCCAAGGAGTCCTCGGCGGTACGCTCGACTGGAACCTGATCGGCCTCGGCGCCGCGATCGGTGTCGTCGCGGTGATCGTCGACGAAGCGCTGCGCCGCGGCAAACGCGGCATGCTTCCGCCGCTCGGCGTTGGGATGGGCATTTACCTGCCAGTCGCGGTGACGGCGCTGATTGTCGTCGGCGCGGTGCTCGGGCATATTTACAACCGCTGGGCGGAGCGGCAGGCGGACCCCGGCTTCGCCGAACGGATGGGCGTGCTCGGCGCGACCGGCCTGATCGTCGGCGACAGCCTGTTCAACGTCGCCTACGCCGGCATCGTCGCCGCGACCGACAATCCGGAAGCGCTGTCGGTGACGGACGCCACAGGTTGGCAGGGGCCCGTCGGCGTCCTGTTGTTCGTCGGCATCATTGTCGCACTCTACGCGACGACCCGGCGGCGCGCCGCGAAGCCGCTGGACTCACCCGCCTAGCACCGCCCGGCGGAGCGCCGCCGGCGCCAGCGGCGGCGCGCCGGCTTCCGCCTTGTGCACGAGTTCGAGGACCTTGCGGCTGACCGATGCGTCCATGCGGAGCCGCTCGGCCAGCCGGATGATCTCGCCGTTCAGATAATCGACTTCGGTCCTGCGCCCGGCGGCAAGGTCGTCGCTCATCGACGAGCGCGCCTTGGGATCGATCCTCCACAGGCGGAAGAACAGATTGTTGAACAGCCAGTCGGGCAGCTCCAGCGCCAGCACGAGCAAGTCGAACGGCAGCGGGCCGACCTTGGCCGGCTCGATTTCCGCGGCTTCGAGGAGCCGAAGACCCTCGCTGATCGAAGCGGCGAACACCCGGCGGTAATCACGCTTGCGAAGCTGGTCGGCGAGGCTTTTGCCGGACAACGCGTTGACGGCGTTGTTCATGTTGATGAGCAGCTTGCCCCACGCGAGGCCGAGCATGTCGTCGGCCAGCTTGAGCGCGGCGGGCCCGCGGCCGACGCGGTCCGCCAGCTCCTCCGCCGCATCGCGCCGCTCGGTCCAGACCTGGCCCTGCACGCCCTTATGGAAGTGCCCGTCGCCGAGATAGACGACATTGAAGCCAACCACGCCGCGGGCGATCTCGAACCGGCCGCGCAGCGCCTGCTCGAGCACTTCGATGTTGCTGATCCCGTTCTGAAGACTGATGACGGTCGCCCCGTCGCGTCCGTGGCTGTCGATCTCGGCGGCCGCCGCGGCCGTGTCGCCGCTCTTCACCGCGACGGCGATGATGTCCGCCTCGTCGAGCCCGTGCGCGTCGCTGCGATAGTCCACCGCGCCCGGCGGCAAATGCGCCTGCCAGCCGCTGTAATCAGTCAGTGTCAGGCCATGCCGTCCAATGTCCCTGGAGAGCCTGTCCCGTCCGATGAACGCGACCGGCAGGCCCGCGGCCTGCCACGCGCCGCCGACGAAGCAGCCGATCGATCCCGCGCCCAGAATCGCGACGCGCGGCCCCCCATCCATCTTCTAACCCCGTCCGCGGTAGGGCTGCACTCCTTGATCGGGAAGCCACAGGCCTTCTGGCGGCGAACCGGATTGCCAGAAGACGTCGATCGGGATTCCGCCCCGTGGATACCAGTAGCCGCCGATGCGCAGCCACGTCGGCTTCATTTCGTCGGTGAGCCGCTGCCCGATGCCGACGGTCACTTCCTCGTGGAAGCCGCAATGGTTGCGGTAGCTGGCGAGGAACAGCTTGAGGCTCTTGCTCTCGACGATCGTCTCGGCGGGCGCATAGTCGATGACAAGGTGCGCGAAGTCGGGCTGACCAGTGACCGGGCACAGCGACGTGAATTCCGGCGCGGCGAAGCGCACCACGTAAAGCGATCCGGCACGCGGGTTCGGCACATAGTCGAGCACCGCCTCTTCCGGCGAAGCCGGCAGGGTGCTCGGATGGCCGAGATACCGTGTTTCCATCGCCCGAAACTAGCAGCATGGGCCTCGCGCGCCTATCCTCGGGTCATGGATTCGCTGGTCTCAGGCGAGTGGCTCGCGCAGCGTCTCGACAATCGGGACCTCGTCGTCCTCGATTCGAGCTGGCACATGCCCGCGTCGGGACGCAGCGGCCGCGAGGAATTTCTCGAGGCGCACATCCCCGGCGCACGCTTTTTCGACATCGACGCGCTTTCCGACGCCACGAACCCCGCTCCGCACATGCTGCCGAATGAAGCGGAATTCGGCGCCGCAATGGAGCGGCTCGGAATCGGCCGCGATGACGGCATCGTGGTCTACGACAATTCGCCGCTCCGAACCGCCGCGCGCGGCTGGTTCATGCTGCGCCATTTCGGCGCCCGGCAGGTCGCGATCCTCGACGGCGGCCTGCACAAATGGCTCGCCGAAGGCCGTCCGATCGAGAGCGGCGAGCCCAAGCAGCGCAGGGCGACGTTCGCGGCCGAGCCGCGCGACGAGGTTGTCACCAAGCAAGATCTGCTCGCCGGCGAGTTCCGATCGCCGCTGCTCGATGCACGCGGCAAGGGCCGCTTCGAAGGGACCGACGCCGATCCCCGCCCCGGAGTCGAGCCCGGTCATATCCCGGGCGCGCGCAACCTTCCCTTCTCCGCGCTCTACAACGAGGACGGCACGTTCAGATCGAACGAGGAGCTGAGCCGCCTGTTCGCTGAGGCCGGCATCGATCCCGCGCAGCCGTTCGTCGCCAGCTGCGGCTCGGGCGTCACCGCGAACAGCCTGATCTTCGCCGCGCACCTGCTCGGCAATGATTCAACGCGTCTCTACGATGGAAGCTGGAGCGAGTGGGGCGCCGATCCGGCGACGCCGAAGGCGCTGGGGCCTGCCTAGGCGAGAATAATCCCGGCGATTTCGCTGAGCTCGCGGCGAATTTGGTCGACCAACGCCTGGCTCGCCGCCGCATTCGGCTCGCGGCCT
This sequence comes from Sphingomicrobium sp., assembly GCA_035700945.1. GTDB lineage: Bacteria > Pseudomonadota > Alphaproteobacteria > Sphingomonadales > Sphingomonadaceae > Sphingomicrobium. The sequence continues at coordinate 12,539 of DASSOE010000089.1, forward strand.
TCCTGGCTCTCGACCAGCAGTGCCTCGATCGCTGTCGCGGCGGAGCCGATCATGCGCTCGGAACGGCGGTCGAACAGCTGCTGCCGCGCTTCGCCCGCACCGTCCCATCCGGCGGCAAGATCCTCGTCGTCGCCGAGGTCCGATGCCGGACCGCCGCCGAACGGCTCGACCAGCCGAAGCGCAAGACGAACGCTCGCCAGCCGCGACACGGCTTCGGCGTACGGGAGGGGCGATTCCTGAGTCGCGGGCCGTGCAAGCAGATGAAGCATGCCCCCGGGTAAACCGGCGAGGCTAATGAAAGGTGAATCATCGTGCCCCTGCGAAGGCAGGGGTCAGCCCGAACAAGAAAGAATCCGGGTCCCTGCCTGCGCAGGGGAACAGGCGAGTTTAAGCCCCGCTCTTCGCGTCGATGTCGCGCAGAATCCAGCCGCGCTGCGGGATGGTCTCGATAAACTCGGCGCCGCCGCTCGCATTGCGCAGCTTCTTGCGCAGCTTGGAAATGAACACGTCGATGATCTTGGGCTGCGGCTGGTCGTCGGCGCGGCGGTAGAGATGCTTCAGGAGCATCGCGCGGGTGACGACATTGTTGCGCGCGAACGCCAGCAGCTCGAGCACGCGATATTCCATCTCGGTGATGCCGATCGGGTGGCCGTCGATCCGGATCAGCCGCTGCACCTGGTCGACCGACAGGCGGCCGCCGCAAAGCGTCTCCGGCATCTCGGTGCCGCTGGCCTTGAGCGAGGCGAGCAGCCGCGAGGCGACTTCCTCGCTGTCCTCGGGCGAGGCCGCGCGCGGGCTTCCGATCAGCGCCTGCTGGATGTCGGCGAGCAGCTTGTGCGCTTCCTCGACCAGCCGCGTTCCTTCTTCGAAGCGGCGGCGCGAACGGTCGAGCATCGATTCGATCTCGACCAGGCGTCCCGAAAGGTTCTGTTCGGCCATCTAGCGTTTGCTCCCCCGCCCCCGCGTCACTGGCCGGCCTGGGCCGTGGCGACGCTGCTGTTCGCGGCGGGCGCCGCGAGGATCTGGAGCGTCGCCGCGCCCTTGTCGACGATGCGCGTGTCCGGGTCCCACACGGTCGAGCGGATGCCGATCGGCGCCTCGCTGCGGCCGGCCTGGTCGAGCAGGCTCATCTCCGCCGGCGAGCGCGGTGCCGGGCCGCCGAACAAAGTGTCGATTGCCTGCTGCTGCGCTTCGCCCACCGACAGCCCCTGCGTCCCCGCGACCGGCGGCGCGAGGGTGAAGTCGGGCGGAATGATCAGCGGCGCGTTGCGCGCGACGAGGAATTCGTCGGGCGCCTTGCGGCTGCCGGTGAGCGCCGCGCAGCCGCTCGTCGCCAAAGCAGCGGCAGCCAGGACAGCGGTGGAGGCTTTACGCATGTTCGATTGTCTCCCTGGGCTCTTGCCCTTCGCGATGATCCTTACGGGCGAGGAACGCGCGCAGCAACAGGATCACGACGCCGATGCTAATCGCCGCATCGCCGACATTGAATACCAAAAAAGGGCGGAAGTCGCCGAAGTGGAGGTCCGCGAAGTCGATCACATAGCCGAACCGCACCCGGTCGAGGATGTTTCCGAGCGCTCCACCCAGCACCATCCCCAGCGCGACCTGGTCCAGCCGGTTCTTCTCGCGCCCGATCCACACTGCCACGGCGATAGCGATCGCGGTCGTCAGCGCGACCAGCATCCATCGGCCGACGGGATTGGTCGCGTTGAGCAGCCCGAGCGAGATGCCGTTGTTTTCGGTGTAGGTGAAGTTGAAGATCGGCAGCAGCACCAGCTGGTCGCCAATCCTGTCGATGCCGAGGCGACCGGTTACCACCCATTTCATCAGCTGGTCGAGGACGAACACCAGCAGGGCAACAGCGAAGCCGAGTCGGTACCGCTGCACTAAATCCTCCCCCGAACGCGAAGCATTTGATTGGACTCAACCACGCAGCACCGCCTCGCAGCGGCCATCGAGCGCACCGTCCTCGCTCACGCCCGGCATGTGCCGCCAGCAGCGCCCGCATTTGTGGTTGCTCGTCTTCGCCACTTTGATCTCATCGCCTTTGTGGACTGTCGAGGTGATGAACAGCTCGGCGAGCAGGTCCGGATCCTCGCTGCTCGGCACCCACACTTCCGCCTCCAGGCTCGACCCCAGCAACTTGTCGCGCCGAAGCGGCTCGATCGCTTCCGTCACCTGCGTCCTGAGCTCGCGAAGCTTGGCCCATTTCGCCTCGTCCGCATCGACCTGCGGCACCACCGGCCATTCGAGCAAATGCACCGACCCCGCTTCGGGATAGCGCGTGCCCCACACTTCCTCCGTGGTGAAGACCAGCACCGGCGCGAGCCAGCGAACCAGCGCATGGAACAGGGTGTCGAGCACCGTGCGATAGGCCCGCCGCCGCTCCGACTGCGCACCGGTCAGCGCGTTGACGTCGCAATAGAGGACGTCCTTGCGGATATCGAAATAGAAGGCGCTGAGATCGTTGTTGGCGAAGTCGGCGATGAGCCGGACGTAAGCGGTGAAGTCGAACAGCTCGGGATGATCCTCCGACCAATGCTCGTCGGGATTGAAATCCGCGATGCGCCGGAGCTTCGAGTCGAGTTCGGCCGCGAGGTGGAGCATGTAGCGCTCGAGCTCGGGCATCGCCTCCGCCTCGACCTTCTCCTCCTCCGTGAAATCGGCGAGCGCCCCGAGCAGGTAGCGGAAGGTGTTGCGGAGCTTGCGATACTGATCGGCGACCCCGGCGAGGATTTCCTTGCCGATCCGGTGGTCCTCGGTGAAATCGACCGACAGCGCCCACAACCGCAGGATGTCGGCGCCATATTCCTTCATCAGCTCGAGCGGATTGACCGTGTTGCCCAGGCTCTTGGACATTTTCATGCCCTTGGCGTCCATGGTGAAGCCGTGGGTCAGAACCGCGTTGTAGGGCGCTCGGCCGCGCGTCCCGCAGCTTTCGAGCAAGCTCGACTGGAACCAGCCGCGATGCTGGTCGGAGCCTTCGAGATAGAGGTCGGCCGGCCAGCGCTCTTCGGGCCACTCGCCGCTTTCGAGCACGAAGACATGGGTGCAGCCGCTGTCGAACCAGACGTCGAGGATGTCGCCGACCATCTCGTAATCTTGCGGCTCGCGGCCTGGACCGAGGAAGTCGGCGGCATTCTCCGCTGACCAGGCGTCGACGCCATGCTCGTTGACCGCCGCGACGATTCGCCGGTTGACGTCCTTGTCGACGAGCAGCTCGCCGCTCTTCCTGTCGACGAACAACGCGATCGGCACGCCCCAGGCGCGCTGGCGGCTGATCACCCAGTCGGGACGCCCCTCGACCATCGATCCAAGCCGGTTGCGGCCCTTGTCCGGGACGAAGCGGGTCTGGCGAATCGATTGCAGCGCGATCTCGCGCAGCGAGCGCTGCTGGTAGGC
>DASSOE010000090.1:0-22904 GCA_035700945.1 Sphingomicrobium sp.
GGGAACCTGGACCGCGGCGAACGGGCAGCTGTGCCTTGCGGTCGGCGGCGGGCAGGAATGCGTGCCCTACGCACAGCCGTTCCAGGCCGGGCAGCCGCTCACCCTGACGAGCTCGTGCGGCGCGACCGAGACCTGGCTCGCGCAGTCGACCAACGGCCCGCCGCCTGCCCAGGGCGAACGGGGCGAGCGCGGGCGCTAGGCCAGACAAGAGGCGTGTCGAGTACGCGCCGTGACTGCATGCGAATGCCCCCGTTCGCATGCAGTCACATGAACCCGATGAGCCCCTGCGTCGGCATTCTTCCCGCTAAAGAACGTAGTAGCCTGGCGCGCTCGATCGCTTAACGCAATTGCAAGCGGCGCAGGTCAATGTCGCAGGCGATGCGGTTCCTGGGCCTTGTTGCTGCTCTTGCGGTGCTCGCTGTCGGATGGTTCGGCGACCAGGCGTTCTCCGCACCGGCGAGGGGCGTCTCGGTAACCGTGAAGCTGCCGCCGCCCCGTCCGGTGACCGCCCGACCCGGATTTGACTTTAGAGGCTAGCAGCCGCCGCACGGCGCCGCCTGTCGCGATTCCGGAACGAGCAGTGTTCCACGGAGATCTTCGGCGAGTTCCCGTCGAGAAGGCGCATGCTGCACATCGCGCGGGCTCGAATGTTCGCGCCCAGCGCTCAGCCGCGATCAGGCAGGCTTGCGCGCCTGCGCCGCGACGGCGCTGCCGCTCCGTGCCCGTCTCGCGAGCGTCCGGGGTCGTCGCGCTGGTCGATCGGCCGGAGCAGCCGCCCGAAGCGGGCCGTCGGGTCGAGCCGACAGAGATTGCGGGCGACGGTCCGGCGCCGCCGCATGGCGCAGCGACCGCCCACATCGTGTTCAGGGCCGCCATCCAGTCGGAGAGAAGGGTCTTCGTAGGGCGTCCTCGTGCGCCGCCGGAGCGTGGGCCGCCCGCCGGGCATCCGCTTGACTCCCGAACGGCTTGCGCGCTTCCTGCGCAAGCTTCGACCAGTGGGGGAGTGCCGCCATATGCGCCTGCCGAGCGCCGTTGCGTTGCTTGCGTCGTCGCTTTGCATCACCTGGCCGGTTCTGCCGGCGCAGGCACATCCGGGCGGGCTGAACGCCGAGGGATGCCACAACAACCGGAAAACGGGTGAATATCACTGCCACCGCCCGACCACCGCCGCCCGGGCCGGACAGCGGCCTTTCAGGGCCATCTCGACAGCCAGCTCGTTCCGCAACTGCTCCGAAGCCCGGGCGGCGGGTGCGGCGCCTGTCCGTGCCGGCGATGCCGGCTATTCGCGGAAGCTCGACCGGGACGGCGACGGAGTAGGATGCGAATGATTTAGCGGGCATTCGCCGAACGCTTTCGCATCGCGATCGCTCAGTCGCCGCCACCCTCGCAGGCGGGAATGAAATCGCCCGCGTCGGCGGGCCACAGCCCGGGCCCCTGCTGCGCCTCGAGTTCCGCCTCCGCCGCATCGGGAAGGCTCGTCAGGAAGTCGATTCCGGTGAGTTGCTCGATTTCGTCGACGGTCGTGAGGAATCGCGTGTGATCGAACGGCCGGTGCGAGTAGCCCGGCCCGACCTGCGGGTAGATGAATGCCAGGAAATTCGGCCGGTTCGGAATGCCGCTCTCCCTGATGACGATCTTGAACAGGGCTTCCGGTATCGCCACCGGAAACTCTCCGGCATCGCCGAGATGGGCATAGGCATGACGATCCGCGAAGACCGGCCCGGTGACGATCCATATCGTCCCGAAATGCTGGGCCCAGGCGCCCGTCAGATTTTCAAGGTCAAGCCATATTCCCGCGTTGAACGACTGGCGCTGCGGGACGGCGTTGTAGAAGGTGTGCGTATTCCACTGCGCGTCGTCGCCGAGCCTCTCGGCGAGCAGCTTCATCGCGAGATGGCCGCGCGCAAACCAGGCCGGATGCGAATGCCGGAACGCGTTCGTCGTCCGGTAGGACCGGTCGTCAGGCATGATGCCCGCGTCGCGGAGCGCGTCGTCCGTGATCCACGTTCCCGGCCGCGGATGGGTTGCGATGCACTGGCTGTCGACGTGCCTGACCTCGTAGGCGACCCACTCGGGGACGCCGAGCGCATCGGGGCCGCCGAACTGGTCGTCATCGTCGAGGTCGTCGAAGCTGCTTCGATAGGCCCGGAAGTCCTTCACGATTCCGTTGCTGCTGGTACCCCAGCGATCGTGATTGTAGCTCGGGTCGAGGACGTTGGGCCTGAACGTCTGTGCATCAAGAGGGACGGCCGCGACAAACAACGCGGCCATTGCTGCGACCAGCTTTTTCATCATTGTCGCTCCGCGGAACCGGGCGATTCGGCGCTGCAATATAGCAGAGAATGGAACGGCCCGGCTGGCCGGGACCGGGTGCCGCTTTCCACCGATGTGCCGGCGCTCGCACAAGGCTGGTGAGCCTTTCCTGCACTCCGATTCGGGCAGGTGCGAACGCGCCCCCGAAAGTCACTCGACTGCGCCCTTGTGCTCCGGACAGGCGCGGCTAAGCTTGCAACGCGCCGGAGTGACGGCGCCGGGGCGTGAGAACCTCGACTTGGAGAGCCGGCCGGGCGCATGACGTGCGAGGGCCGGGTGGCCGCCGCGCATGTCCAGGCCGCGTGCGGCTAAAGGCGGCGGCGCATGTTTCCAAGCATGTTCTCAACACCCGGCTCACCGGCGCGGTTCGCGAGGGAGGTCGTGGATGCGGTCGGGGGAATGCAATTCGGCTGGAAGCGGGCGAGCCGGCCATTTCGCGCATGGCCGCGCACCGCGGCGGCGGAAGCTCGCATGAGCGTTTTACCCGCGAGCCCGGCGGCCCCGCTATCGTCGAGCCCGGCGGATCACGATGCTTCCCGCGGCGACGCCGACGACCGGCTCCGAATACAGCAACTCTATCTCGAACATTCCCGGGCGCTGGTGCGTCAGCTCACGCGCAAGACCGGCTCCCGGGAGCTTGCGCGCGACCTTGCGAATGAGACCTTCCTGAGGCTGCTTCGAATGGCGCCCGGCAATGTCCGGCGGATCGAACATCCGGAAAGCTTCCTGCGCCGCATATCGAATAACCTGCTGGTCGACTGGGGCCGGGCGACGGCACTCAGGCAGCGGTCGGAGCCGACTCTCGAGCTCGCGTCCAACGGCGAGCTCGACCAGGTCGCCGTGCTTGAATCGCGCGATACGCTGCGCCGGCTCGAGCAGGCCATGGGCAAGCTCCGGCCCAGGACGCGCGAGATCTTCCTCGCGCATCGTGTCCACGGCTTCAGCTATGCGGAGATCGCCGATCGCACGGGCCTCAGCATCAAGGGCGTCGAGAAACAGATGAGCAAGGCCATTGCCAAGCTCGACCGCTTGCTGGATCGAGGCTGAGCAGTGAGCTTTCGCCTGCCCAAGACAAGGGGGATGTTGCGCCGCGAGGCCGCAAGGTGGCTCGCGCGCCTCCAGAGCGAGCGCGATCCCGATATCCGGGGCAAGTTCGAAAGATGGCGTGCGCATCCCAGGCATGCCGCAGCGTTCGAGCGCGTGAACCGGACCTATCAGCAGGCGGGGCTGGTAAGGCATTCTCCAGCTCTCGGTTCCACGCAGCAAGCCCCCGCAAACCCGCGGGGCCGCCCGCAATTGCGGCCGGCGCTCGCGGCAGCCGCCGCGGCGGTCGTGCTGGTGCCAGTCGCTGTGGTGCTCGTTCGCGGGGGAGCATTCCCGTTCGCGGGCACCAATGCGGTGATGCTGATGACCGGCGTCGGCGAGATCAGGCAGTTCAATCTGGCGGACGGGTCCAGGGTGACGCTGGACACGGCAACGAAGGTCGACATCGAGATCGGCCGTCATCGGCGCAATGCGCACCTGAGATATGGCCGCGCTCGCTTTCAGGTCGCGCGGGCGGCTGTGCCGTTCGAGATCGAGACCGCCAGATTGACGGCGTCCACGCGCGGCGGCGTGATCGACGTGGAGCAGATCGGCGAACATGGCCGGATCCGGGTTCTCGCGGGCAAGGCCGAGGTCGGCGGAGCCGATGAGGCCCGGGCGTCGCGTGTCGCGATCGGCACCGGGGAGGCCGTGACGGCCAACCAGGACGGGGCCGGGAAGAAGAACGTGCTGACGTCAGGTCCGGACTGGACCCGCGGCATGTTGCAGTTCGACGGAACGCCGCTCGCGGAGGCGGTCGCGCTCGCTAACCGTTACTCGGACCGCCACATCCTCGTGAGCTCTGATCTGAACGCGTTGCAGGTGACGGGCGCGTTCCGTGCCGGCGACACGGCCGGCCTTGCGAAGGCGCTCGCCGCGGCATTCGGGCTCTCCCTGAAACACGGCTCCGACGGCAGTTTGATCCTGTCGCGCGGCTCCCCTCCGGGTCATCCGAACAAAAACGGGGGGTAAGGCGCCCGTCCATCGTGTTCCCTTAGCCGGACCGCTCGCGTCCGGCGGGGGAGAATGGACGTGGGAAGATTTCAGTCGACGACAGCGCTCGTGCTGCTCATGCTCGCGAGTGCGACCAACGCGAATGCGCAGCCGCAGGATCATTTCGTATTCGATCTGCCGGCGGAGACTTTGTCGCAGGCGTTGAGAGATGTCGCGGTGCGCACAGGCCGCAATGTCATCGCGCCCTCCGATCTTCTGGGAGAACAGAAGGCTCCGCCCCTTTCCGGCTCGTTTACCGCGGAGGAAGCGGTCGCTCGGCTGCTTGCGGGAACCGGTCTGCGGTATCGGCTGGTCGAGGGGACGCTGGTCGTCGAGCGGGGCCCTTTATCCCGAAACGCTGTCGCCAGCCAGGATGCTGAACCGGCGAGTTCGGCAATCACCGTGACGGGTACGCGCATCCGCGGTGCGGGATCAGCATCTCCGGTGCTGGTCGCCACGCGCCGGCAACTCGAGCAGGCCGGCATCAATGACCTTGCCGATTTCAGCCGCGTTCTGCCCCAGAATTACACCGGCGGACAGAATCGCGGGATTGCCGGCGGGGGCGAACAGGGCGGCCAGCTCAACCTCAACGATTCAACGAACCTCAACCTTCGCGGATTGGGGCCCGACGCGACGCTGACACTGTTGAACGGTCACCGGCTTTCCTACGACGGGCTCAACCAGGGCGTCGATATTTCGGCCATTCCGCTGAGCGCGATCGAACGCATCGAAGTGGTCGCGGACGGCGCTTCCGCGCTTTATGGATCTGACGCTGTCGCGGGTGTCGCCAACATCATCCTGCGACGCGACTATGACGGGCTGGAGACCACGGCACGAATCGGCGGATCGACCGATGGCGGCGATTTCCAGCAGCAATATAGCGCGGTTGGTGGGCAGCGCTGGTCGTCGGGCGGTTTCATGCTCGCAGTCGATCACAGCAGGGCCACGCCGATCACGGCGGGCCAGCGCGACTATACAAGCATCGTCGATCCCTCGCTCTTCCTGACGAGCCGGATCCGGCAGACCAGCGCGGTCATCGCGGCGCACCAGCAGATTTCGTCGCACCTCGGCTTCGAACTCGACGGCACCGCGATGGACCGCAGGTCGCTGACGCAGAATCCCTTCTTTCCGGACCAGGACGTCCATGTTTCGGGCATTGTGGTCCGGCCGCACGTCCGGTCTTTCTCCTTGAGCCCGACGCTCCACCTCGAGATCGGCCCGTGGCAGACTTCGCTGACCGGCACCGCGGCGAACAGCCGGACGTTGATCAACGGGACCAATTACTTCAACAGCGCTTCGGTCGAGGGTCGGCTGCTGTACGCCGACAGGCTCAAGGGCGTGGAAGTCACCGCGGAAGGCCCGGTGCTCGCGCTTCCCGGTGGCGATGCACGGCTTGCCGTCGGTGGCGGCGCGCGAGGTATCGCGCTTCACGTGAGGCAGGTCCTCACAAGAGGCGGACAAAGCGCGACGACCGAGAATTTTACCGAGAGGCGCGACGTACATTTTGCCTACGGCGAGTTGTCGCTGCCGTTGGTCAGCCCCGAGCTCGGCGTCCCTCTGGTCAACAGGCTGACAATAAGCGCCGCTCTCCGGTACGAGCACTGGAACGACATCGCCTCGGTCACGACACCAAAGCTCGGACTGGTTTACCAGCCGACCCGCGATGCGAAGATCCGTGCGACCTGGGGCACGTCGTTCAAGATTCCGACGCTTCTGCAGGTCAATCAGGTTCTCGGCGGCTATCTTCTGCCCGGGTTCGTCTATGTGCCTGCGCCAACGCCGCCCGGGTCAACGGTCCTGTTGCTCGACGGAAGCGGTCCCGAACTCAGACCGGAGCGCGCAACCACCTGGTCCGGAACCCTTGAACTCACTCCCCGGATTGCACCCGGCCTCGATCTTCAGGCGACATATTTTCACGTCAGCTATCGCGATCGCATCGCTTCGCCGTTCGTCAGCTCGACGACGTCGCTTTTCAATCCGATCTACGACGATTTCATCATCTACAATCCATCGGCCGACGAGGTGAATGCGCTGATCGCGACCCTGCCCGCCGGTCTCGTGAATGAAACAGGCTTGCCGTTCGATCCTTCGAACGTCGGCGCGATTGTCGACGCTTCGATCCGGAACACGGAACGGCAGTCGATTCACGGCCTAGATTTCAACGCCGACTACAGGATCGATCTCGGGTCAGGTGGCAAGCTGCTGCTGACCGGCTCCGCAAGCTGTCTGAAAAGCAGGCAGCAGCTCACGGCGAGCCAGCCAAGCGTTCCCCTGGCCGGCACCATCTTCCACCCGCCACACTGGCGCGGACGTGCCGGCGCTGTCTGGCGGATCAGATCGGCGGATTTTTCCGCATTCGTCAATTATGTCGGGTCGACCTCGGACAACCGCTTTTCCGAACGCGCGAGAGTCGGCTCCTTCGTCACGCTCGACCTCAATGCAGGCTGGCGGCCGGGCGCCCGCGGCGGCCCGCTCGGAAATGTCGAGCTGCGGCTCACGGCTCTCAATGTGCTGAACCAGGAGCCGAAGTTCATCCGCAATACGGCACCCGAAGCTGCACCGTACGATTCGACGAACCAGTCTCCGGTCGGGCGCTTTGTCGGCGCTTCCATCCGGAAGGTCTGGTGATGCCGATCCGGCCATTCATTTTGGCCGCTGCGTTGCTGGCGGCCAGCAACGCACTCGCTAAGCCGCCCGGCCGCGGCCCGCAGGCTGCACCCCCGCAGGGCTGCGAAACGATCTTGCCGCCTCGGCAATTGGCGCCGGGCAAGCGGATGCTCCTTCCAGAAGACCTGGCGCGGCTTCGCGACATCGGCCCGGACGATCCCGAAGCTTATGCGGAGCCCGTCTTCACGCTTTCGCCGGACGGCCGCTCGGCCGCGTTTCAGCTGCGCCAGGGCGACCCTGCGCATAACAGCTACTGTCTTGCGATGGTCATTTTCGACCTCGCCGGAAACAATCGACCGAGGGTGGTCGACCTTGGTGACGATCCGCTGTTGGTCACTCTGGACCTTCGCGGAATTGTCGACTTCCCGACTGGCCTGATGCGCGTCATCACCCCCCGCTGGTCGCGGGACGGAAAATGGATCGCCTTCCTCAAGCGATCGGGCGGAACGGTGCAGGTGTGGCGGGCATGGGCCGACGGCAGTGGGAGCGCTCCTCTGACCCGCTCGAAAAGCGACGTCGTCGATTTCCGGGTCGGACCCGATGGTTCAAGCATTATCTTCGTCACCCGACCGGATGTCGATCGCCAGCGTCGCGAAATCGCGGCCGAGGGCAGGAACGGCTGGCATTACGATGAGCGCTTTGTTCCGTTCGTCTCCAAAGCGCCGTTGCCGAAAATGCCTGCTGAACGGCACGTGCAGGTGCTTGAGCTTCCGCGAGGCCGCATCCGGCCGCCGAGTGTGAAGGAAGCTGCGGTCCTTGTCGAAGACCACCGCATCATCGCGAATTCAGGCGACCGGCCCGTCATCGACGAGGCGGGCATCGAAATCGATGCGACCGACCTGACGGGCGGAGCGAGGCCCGGGACCTTCCATGCCCGTCCTGGCAACGGCTCGACCGTCACCTGCGCCGTAGAAGCCTGCGACGGCGCGAAATCGCCCTGGTGGATGCCCGGAAGAGACCATGTGCGGTTCTTCCGTCGCGAAGGCTGGGCGAGGGCTTCGACGGCGATATACGACTGGGACGTCGTGCATGGCGACGTGCGGCGCATCTATCTCACCGACGACATCCTCTCGAGCTGCGCGCCGTCAGGTGCGACCATCATTTGCCGGATCGACTCTTCACTTCAACCGGGTCGGCTCGTCAGGCTCGACCCGCGGGACGGTGAACGCGAAACCCTGTTCGATCCCAATCCGGAATTCGCTCATCTCACCCTGGGCAAGGCCGAACGGCTCCATTTTCGAAACGGCATGGGCAGCGAGACGATTGCCGACCTCGTTTTCCCGGTCGGCTACCGTGCGGGCGAGAAGGTGCCGATGGTGGTCGTCCAATATGAGACCCGCGGCTTTCTTCGCGGCGGGACGGACGACGAATATCCCATCCAGGCTTTCGCCAACCGGGGTTATGCAGTCTTCAGCTTCAAGCGTCCGCAGCTCGCCTCCACCCTCAATGCCAAGGATTATAACGAGGTCGGGCGGCAGAATCTCAAGCAATTCGCAGATCGAAGGAATGTTCAGGCATCGCTGGATGCCGGAGTGCGATCGGTCATCGACAGGGGAATTGCCGATCCGGCCCGCATCGGGATTACCGGCCTCAGCGATGGGTCCACGACCGTCGAATGGGCGCTCATCCACAGCTCCCTCTTTTCGGCGGCGGCGATGAGCAGTTGCTGCTGGGATTCGACCCTGATGGCCCAGGTCGGACCCGCCGCCGCCCGGCATTTCCTCGATGAGGGATACCCGGGCGTCCTCGAGCGCAACGACACCTTCTGGAAGGAGATGACGCTGTCCGAGAATGCGCGGCGGATCACGACACCCATTCTGGTCAGCGCCTCGGAAGAAGAGTTCCTGGGCGCGGTTCTGACCTACACCGCACTGCGCGAGGCCGGCGTTCCGATCGACATGTTCGAGTTTCCGGGCGAATTTCATGCGCGGTGGCAACCCGCCCATCGTCTGGCGGCCTACAAGCGATCGCTGGACTGGTTTGATTACTGGCTCCTGGGCCGTCGCTCGACAGATCCTGCACGGCAGCCGGAATTGAAGGAGTGGGATCGGCTCAAGAGGGATTCGGGCCGCGGCCGGCCCATCTGACATCGGCATCGACCGGCTTGCTCTCCCGAAGACGAGCCATCCAGTGGTCGAGCCAGGCTTCAGCGTTGACGAGTTCGAGGATTCGCACGCGCTGCAAGTCAGGAACGGGCCTCTCTCCCTTCAGAACACCGTCCAAGGCGGCGACGTCGACGATTCCATGCTTTGCCAGCCAGCCGTTGATCAGGCGGTCGCGGACAGGGCGCCGGAAATGGTCGAGGAGCTTCGCCGCGAAGCGGCCCGGAGTTCCCTTGACCCGCCGATTCAGGACAAGCGACGGCAGATGCTCTGCGAACGCTTCCCGCGCCAATGACCGATCGCGCCCGCCTTCACGCCATCGCCAGGTCGGAACCCCCAGGCAAGTCTCGACGATCGGCTGCGACACAAGAGGATTGAGGAGCGAGAAGCGCGGTCCGCCACTCGGTTCCAGAGTCGGCTGGACGCGAAGGATGGTGGCGACATGCGCGGCTTTGCCAGGCAACGCATCGCTCGGCGCGTCGAGCCAGGGATGGTGAAGTTCGCTCGGGCCGATCCCGGCGACGAAAGACGGGTCGAGGAACAGCGCATTGGCGCGGACCCGACAGGGCGCCGGGCTGTTGGCGAGGTGCAAGGCATGACGCGTGGCCTCGGCGAGGCTTGAGCCCGTCTGGCGGCAGACATCGAGTAGCGTCGCGAACGCGCCGCGCAATCCCTCGCTCAGATAGCGGTCGGCGATCGCCGCTGCGGACTGCGAATGATTGAAGACATGGTCGCCACCATTTCCCGTCATGAACGACTCGGTTCCGACCTCCAGTGCGACAGCCTCGTGAACACGCTCGTGGGCATTGGCCTGCGTACGGTCCCTCGGCCTCGGAAAATTGGCCCCGAGCGGCTCGCGTATATCGATGTCCTCGAGGAAGTACGGCCGTTCAACGAGCGGCAGCGCGAGCCGCTCGCAAAGTGCCCGGGCAAAGGGCCTTTCGTCACCGCTTGGGTCATCAGTGAACATGGTGAGGCAAACGGTGTCGATCCCCGCGCTGGCAAGGCACGCCGCGACGATCGAGGAGTCGAGACCGCCCGACACGCTCAGGAGCAGGCGGCGCTGCGTCGACCCCCAGGCATGGACGCAATGCTGGACCACGCGCGCAAGCCGCTCGGCGGTCATCTTCCGCGGTTCGTCGCGCGCCGTCACATGGCGCCAGGGCGACCAGCATTGGTCGGGCTCGCTGACATGCTCGCCAACCCGGACGGAAAAGCCTGCCAGCAGCTCGCGAATGCCGCGGATCGCGGTCGAAGGCTGCGGAACGAAGGCGCGGTACAACTGCCTGCCGATCTCGGCGAAGTCGATCTCGAGCTCGAGGTCGGCGGATGCCAGGATCTCCGCATCCGACGCGAAGATGGTGAAGCGTTCGCGGCCTGCATGATAGCAGGGGAGCGCCGCCGACGGATCGCGCAGTACCCGGACGCAATCGGCATCGGCGATGGCGGCGATATAACCACCCCAGAATGCGTCGATCAGTGTCAGGCCGCCGGTCCCTGCGATCCTGGCAGCATCCGCCGGAGCCAGGCTCGTGATCGCTTTTGCGGGTCCATGCCGGCGAAACAGCGTTCCCAGGACGCAGCCGGCGTCGTCAAGCGGAACGCAGCCGCAATCGCGACTGACCAGCGCCGCCAGTCGCGCATTGGAATAGCCGATGCCCAATCCATTGCGGCATGCGAGCCGCTCCGCGAGCGCGGCCCGCGACGGCCCCTGTCCGATGATCAGAGCGTAGCTCGGGCTCATCCGAGCGCAAGGATCGGGGTGTAGAGGCGCGCCTGCTCATAATCCCCGACCAGCACGGCACCGCCGCTTTGAACCCAGCAGTGCGCCGAAAAGGGATGCGCGATCACGCCGAACACGAGTTTCGTTGAAACGCCATACCTGGCGCAGAGCGAATGGACCGAAAGTGCACGCACGAGGCACTTGCCGGGAACCGCCGTGAGTAGTGTGATCGCCTCCTCTGCTCTCGCGATGCAGCGCGCGGCTTCCTGCTCACCGCCTGCACTGGACCTGCTTTTTCCGGCAAGGTCATGGACCCTTGCAAGCACGTCGGCGAATGAGCGTGTGCGAAGCCGACGGGACGCGACTGCTCGTGAAATGAGCGCCCTCACCACGAGATCAAGACCCGGTCCGCGGCCAGGCACGACCGCAAGATCATGGGTTGGAGGGTCGATTCGAGCCGGCGACCGCAACCTACTCAGCCCGTTTCTCTCAACGAGCACGCCGCGGCTGCAAAGCATCTTGAGGGCCACCGCGTCCCCAGGTCGGGGTTGCTCATGCGCCAATCGCTTGAACGCTTCGTTGATTGCCGATGGAAGGCAGAAATAGCGGTCGTTGTCGACATCGAGGAAGATGGCGCGACCTTCGCAGTCGCACCAGTGGATGCCGTCACGAAGCTGAAAACCCATGGCGGAGCCCGGGGCTTGCGTGCGCCCCCGAGGGGCGCACGCGCTGCCGCTCAATCCTCGCTGAGACCGGCCGGCTTGATCAGCCCGAGACGGTGGTCGTCGAAGCCTTCAACGGCTCCCTTCGTCTCGTCGGTTGCGGCACCGAGGTCGATGAGGGCGTCCTGCTCTTCACGGTTCATGCTACTTCTCCTCGTTTGAGCGCCACGGCCATGACAGGAGGAGATTAGGAACCGAGGCCCGTTATTCGAAATCTATATGGCTGATGTAAGCCGATTGTTTCTGACCCTCATTGTCGAATGCGCGGCGGCCGATGCGGAGCCGCGACCGATGAGCAGAAACGTTGAGGAGGTTCGCCCGCCCCCCGATCTCGGGCGCATGTCGCAGTACGACGGCGGCCACCGGGGAAGCGCTGGCGGAAGACGGGCGCAGCAGCGCTTCGCGGGCCGGTATCGACATCTTCTTCGCAATGGTGCGAGCGCGCGCATGAATGCCCGCGCTCGCCGGACCATGTCAGTCCTGGGCCAACCCGAGATCCTTGGTCATCAAGGTGCCCCAGAAATCTTCGCTTCCGTACGGGCCGCCTTTCGTCTCGTCGCTGGCGACGCCAAGATCGATCAGCTCTTCATCACGTTGACGGTGCATGACTGTCTCTCCTTCACATGATGCCATGGTCATGGCCCTCATCGGATAGGATCCAACCCGCATTATTCAGAGCTTATTCGCGCGACATATCCCGATTGTTGCGATCGCGGCCGCCAAGCCGGACAGAGGCGGGACCGGACCTGCTTCGCGATCCCGATTTGGCTGAGGTTCACTCTTCCAGCTCGACGCCCGGCCGCGGTCTGCCGGCCAACGAATAGAGCCGGCTGATTGCCAGATCCAGATGGGGGGCGACGTGCCCGGCGGGATCGCAGACATCGAGCAGCACAAGAGCCCGTTCCATCAGGCTCAGCGCTTCCGTGCCTTCGCGGTCCAGGCTTGCCGCTTGCCGGTCATCGGTCATGCGAGGGGATTTCCGCGACCGTCGTGCAGAAGGGCGGTGAGCAATTCCGGCACGATGCGCTCGCGGCGGCGATGATATTGAACGAGGCTCCTGCGGAGCGCCCGTCGGTCATCCGTGCGCAGCGCGAGCAGGATCTCCGCTGTTTCCGCTTCGGTCCCGTCGAGGAATTTTTCCTCCAGGCGCTGTGCCGGCTGAAGCCGCTCCGTCAGCCCCTCGAGCGCTGCCACATGCTCGGGATTGCCGGCGCTTCGGGCGAGCGACAGGAACAAGTCATTCTGGCGTTGGTGGACGGCGCCGGTGGCGGCGGTCTGCCCGGGCAGCGACTCGCCTCGATGCTTCATCACCGCCAACAGCAGCAGGTCGAGGTGCCAGCCATAGAGGAAGCGCAGCAGGGTTTCGGTCATCATCGGTACCCGGAAGCCTTCATGGCGCGGCGCTTCCACCAGACGTTCTCCGGTCAGCCGGTGGAGCGCATCGCGCACGGGCGTGACGCTGGCGTTGAGCTCGTCCGACAGAAGCGCGGGCTCGAGCCTGTCGCCTGGCCGGTACAAGCCTTCCCGAAGCCGCTTCCTGATCGCCGCATAGACGCGGTCGAAAGTCCCGGGCGGCGTCATCCGCGATCACCCTCACGCGACCGCGGCGCGCTCGGGCCAGTCCTGATTGCGGACGAACTCGGCAACGAGCTCCTCCTGGTCCGGCCGAAGCGAGTCGGTCGCCGCGAACCGTTCGGGGATCTCCTGCTGCAGGAGCACCGACGGGCACTGCCCTTCGTAATTGCCGAGGTTTGGCCGGTGCTGCCGATAGCCGACGAGTGCCGCCAGCTCCGGGCTGAAGGTCCGTGCCACCTCCGGCGGATAGGCGAGCCACTGGTTTTCGTACGGCTTGAGCCAGCCGAGGCAGTAGCTGACGATCGCGCCGCGGCGGACCTCGTCGCTCGAATTGCCGCCGGCGCCGTGGAGGGTGGATCCGAGGAACAGCAGCGCCGAACCGGGCTCGAGCTCGACCGGAAACTCGCCGGTGGGCGGCTCGGGATCGAGCGCCCGCCTGCCATGGCTGTCGGGCCACATGATCGTAGCGCCGTTCGCGGGCGTGTACCGCGTGAACGGCCACATGATGTTGAGGAGATATTCGGTGTCGCCGATCGCGCCGCGCCACATGTCCTGGTCGCGGTGGGGAATCTGCGGCGGCGCCCCGGGATGGAGTGCCAGGGCCTGCGTCAGATTGAGCTGGATGGTGTCGCACCACGGCCCGAGAACCTGGTCCGCGATCGCGAGGATCAGCGGGTGCTGGACGATGCTGGCGGCGAGCGGCGAGCGCGCGAGCAGCCGCCCGAACCTCTTGGTGCGCGAGCCGTAAAACCCGCCGCTGCAGAACGGCGTCTCCTGGAAATCGCCGGCAAGTTCGGTGTCGAGGGCGTCGATCAGCTGCGGCGAAACGGCGTTCGGGACCACGCACCAGCCCCGCTCGAGCAGCAGCCTGGTCCAATGCTCGACTGCGGGGGTCAGTCCGGACTTGAGGTGGTTCATGCTCATGTTCTCCTCGTCATGCGGCTTGCGGAATCTCGGTGGGACCGTGGGTGAGGTCCCATATCCCGTTGGCGGCGAGCAGCTCCGGGGTGTCGTGCCGGATCTCGATCGCGAGCGCGCCGATCATCCCGCACTCGAGGCGTTCGGGGACACCGAGCGGCCGGCAGTCCCACCCGAAGGCGAGGATCTGCTGGAGCCAGGCGAGTTCGGCGACGCCGGTGTAGGTCCGGATCCCGCGCTCGAGCGCATGCCACGCGAGCGCGGAGACCAGCCGGTTGCGGGTGCGGCGCCGCGATACCGCATTCTGGCGCCGCGACAGGCAGAAGCGCGTGATCTCGAAGACCTCGGCTCCCGCCGGCGGTGGCGCCGCGCAAAGATGCGGGAACAGGGAGCCGAGAATATGGGCGCGCGTGGTCGGAAGCAGACGAGCCGAACCGAGATGGTCGCCGTCCGGATCGGCGACGATGACGTAGGTTGCGTTCGCGTCGTCGAACTCGTCGAGCTCGAAGCGGCCGTCGAGCACCGGCACGTCCCATTTCAGGAGATCGACGAAGACGCTCTTTCGGTCCTCGAACATCGCCCGCAGCGTTCGCTCGCTGCACGGCTCCGCACGTCCGCCTTCGACGATGATCGCCATTCGCCTGTCTCCCCGCTTTGGGAGCAAGCATCGCGCGGCCCGGCAGCGCGCGGTATAACACAAACGGTGGGTGTCAGCGGCGGAGCACCTCGAGAAAGCCGATCGTTCCGTCGAACAAGGCGTGCACCGTGACCAGCGTCCTCTTGCCGACGCCGTAGCGCTCGTATGCATGGCGCAGATGCTCGCCGACCGTCGCCTCGCTGACCCCGAGGACACGGGCAATCTCCCAGTCGGACTTGCCGCGCGCGGCCCACATCACGCACTCGCGCTGTCGGTCGGTGAGCCGGACCGGGCCGCCGGGCAGGCGGCTCCTTCGCATCCGGCGCGCGGCCTCGAACGCATAGGCGCCGACGAGCTGCAGGAGCGCGACATGTTCGCCGGCGAAGCGCTCGCCCGCGACGCAGGCGAAGGAGCATGAGCCGTGCGCTTCGCCGGGGACATGCGCCGGCACCGTGAACCCCTCGCCGATCCCGTGGCTCCGCGCCAGCTCGAGGACCCGCCGGTCGTCGGCGGTCAGCGCGATCATCTCCGGAAGCTTCGACCAGGGGAAGCCGACGCTGGTGATGTTGCTTGCGCGGTGCACCGGGTCGGTCTTGCCGAGCGCCTGCTCGTCGAACCATTCCGCCCAGCCTTCCGGATAATTGTGGATCCGGATCGCGGTGCAGCTCGCGCGGACGTCGACGTGATGGGTCAGCGCGAAATATCGAAAGCCGAGATCGTGCGCGATCTCGCCAAGCGCGCCGGCAAGCTCTGCTTCCGTCTCCAGGCCTCGAACATCCCTGACGAACGCATCTACACGATCGAACATCCCCGGCTTCGGCTCCGCCGTGGGACGATGTTCCAAGTCACGTCTGTCCCGCAGCGCCCCTTCGCAAGAGCACGAGCCGTCCGGCTCTCAAATCCGGAAAGCTTGAGCGCGCACCGAGCGTCGATGGGAGTAGCAAGCGCCCGCGGCCCATTCAAATATATTCACTTGTTCGTAACTAATTTGACGAGACTCGCGTCAGCCGAATCGGACAGGAGGCCGTGCTTTTGCGCATTCTTGCGGAGCGCTTCCCGAGCAGCGATCCGGACCGTGAGGCGGTTGAGCGACCGCTTCGCTGAGGCGGCGCAGTCCTGCGCGGACCTGCGGCAATTATGCGCGCTCGTCCGCGATGCCGCCGCGGAGCTCGGGTTCGAATATTTCGCGCTGCTGGACCACGCGAGCCTCGCTGCGCGGGGCGCGGGCCTGGTGAGGATCGACAATTATCCCGATGCCTGGGTCCGCGAGCTGCTTCAGAGCGGCGATGCGGCCGACGATCCGGTCCATCTCGCCAGCCGCCGCGCCAATATGGGCTTCGGCTGGTGCAAGCTCGGATCGCTGATCAGGCTCGATCGCCGCCACAGGCAAATCATGGCGCGAAGCCGCTATTTCGGGCTCGGCGCGGGCTTCACCGTGCCGGCCAACGTGCCGGGCGAGCCAAGCGCCTCCTGCTCCTTCGCGGTGCGGACGGGGGCCGAGCTGCCGACGGCCCGGCTCCGTTGCACCGAGCTGATCGGTGCCCATGCGCTGTGCGCGGCACGGCGTCTGCGGCCGCTGCGCGCGCGTCGGACCCGGCCGCGGCTCAGCCGGCGCGAGGTCCAGTGCCTGCGCCTCGTCGCGATCGGCAAGACCGATGGCGAGATCGCCACGATCCTCGGGCTCGGGACGGAGACCGCCCGCCAATATGTGAAGAGGGCGCGTGCCGCTTACGACGTCGTCAGCCGGACGCAGCTCGTCGTCCATGGCCTGCGCGACGCGTGGATCAGTTTCGAGGAGGCAATCCCCGCGGATGGGGGAATGGGCTAGCGAGGCGCCGCCCGCTGTGGTCCGCAGGTGCAGGCGGAGACGGCAAGTGGTTGCGACTGGCGGGACGCCGCGCGCTATGCGGCCCTGCTCGACGCCGACCGATCGCTGTTCGCCTGGGAATGGCTTCGCCGCCACCCTCGCTATCGCGCCGCCGCGACCCGCGCGCTCGCCGCGGGATCTGCAGGGCCCGCCTGCCGGGGCGCAGAGGAGTTCGGGCTCGTCGCGTTCGAGCCGCCGCGTTCGGCCGTTCCCCGCGCCAGGCCGCTGTGGCGACTCGCCGTGCATCCTTATGTGCTTGCCGCCGAACCCTGCCGGGCGCCGCTGGACCGGTTCGATCTCGAGCCGCTGCGGCCCCTCGCGACCGTCGTGGAGGACAATGCCGGCGAGCATCTGCTGCTTTGCGACGGGCTTCGCGCGATTCGGCTCGACGGGCCGCGCGGCGCGTTCACCGGCGGGCCGGCCCGCCTGAGATATGTCCTCGACGGCCTCGAGTCGGCGCAGCCGCCGCTGCTCACGCTCCGGCGCCTTCTTGCTTTGTGCCGGAATGGCCGCTTCTCGCGTTCGCTTCACGCCCGCGAGGTCAGGGCGCGGCGCTGGATCCTGATGCTGCGGACCTTCGATGCGCTCGATTCGGGGGCGGACCAGCGGGAGATCGCCCGGGTGCTGCTCAGCCCGTCCGTCGCCGGGCAGGCGTGGCGCAGCCGCGAGCCGAGCATCCGTTCGCAGGTCCAGCGCCTGGTGGGCACCGCGCGGCGGATGGCAGGCGGCGGCTATTCGCGGCTGCTTCGCTAGGCTGGAGGCTCCTTCTCTCGATGCCATGCCGCGCGGGCCGGGCGGCTCGCTTTTGCCTGCGCGCTTTTTCGAGCCTCCGCGCCGCCGCTCGATGGTGGCACTGCCCGCCCGGGACGATGGTGAACAGGGGGAGCGAATTGCCCATGGACGACGAGATTGCCCGAGCGGCGCGCGCCAGGAAGGGCTGCCCGTTCCTTTCGACCGAGCAGGCGGCATTCTATCTCGGCCTGAGCGCGCGCAAGATGCAGGCGCTTCGGCGGGACGGCGCCGGCCCAGCGTTCAGGCGTCACAGCCGCTACGTGCGTTATCATATCGACGATCTCGACGCATG
The DNA here is from genome assembly GCA_035700945.1 of Sphingomicrobium sp. Classification (GTDB taxonomy): domain Bacteria; phylum Pseudomonadota; class Alphaproteobacteria; order Sphingomonadales; family Sphingomonadaceae; genus Sphingomicrobium. The sequence goes on from DASSOE010000090.1 coordinate 17,685, forward strand.
GTCGGGAGCATCCGGTCAGCGCGGTGGCTGACCGGTACGCAGGTCCGGGCGGGCCCGGCGGCCGGCAACCGGCTGCCGGGAGCCTGGCGCCGATGGCCGGCAAGCGGTCGAGAGGGAGGCCGTCGATTGCAGCGGCTGGCGGTCTCGGCGTGCTGGCGCTCGGCGCCACCCTTGCCTGGCGGCCGGCTCCGGCCCTCGTCTGGAACGCGAGCCCGAGCAGCCCGATCGGCCTCTACGCAGTCGCGTCTCCGGCCCGATTGCGGACCGGCGAGACGGCCATCGCCTGGCCCCCGCATGAAGCGCGTCGCCTCGCCGCCCGGCGTCATTATCTGCCGGCCGGCGTCCCGCTGGTGAAAGCGGTCGCCGCGACTGCCGGCGCGCGCGTCTGTGCCCGAGGCAGGACGATCTTCGTCAATGGGCGGGCGGCGGCAGTTCGCCTTGCCCGCGACCGCGCCGGGCGCGTGCTTCCCTGGTGGTCTGGATGCAGGATCCTTCGCCGAGGCGAGCTGTTCCTGCTTGCGCCGGGCGTCGCCGAAGCGTTCGACGGCCGCTATTTCGGCGTGACGCGCTCCAGCCAGGTCGTCGGCGCAGCGAAGCTGCTGTGGCCACGCTGAGAGCGCTCGCGATCATCGCCGGGGCGGCGTGCGTCGCGCCGGCGACCGCGGCCCCGGTCGATCGCTGGTCCGCGCCCATCGCCGAAGCCTCGGCGCGCTTCGGCATTCCCGAAGAGTGGATCCGCCGGGTGATTCACGCGGAAAGCGGCGGGCGGGCGATGCTCGACGGCCGCCCGATCGCGAGCAGCGCAGGGGCCATGGGGCTGATGCAGCTGATGCCCGGCACCTGGCGCGACATGCGCGCGCTGCTCGGCCTCGGCTCCGATCCGCAGGACCCGCGCGACAATATCCTCGCCGGAACCGCTTACCTGCGCCTCATGTACCGGCGGTTCGGTTATCCGGGACTGTTCGCGGCCTACAATGCGGGCCCCGCGCGCTATGCGGAATCGCTGGCTCGCGGGCGCCCGCTACCCGCGGAAACCCGGGCCTATGTCGTCGAGGTCGCAAGCGCCGGGCGCCCGGCGCCTGCCGTTCCCGCAGCCGCGGAAGCCCCGCGGCCCGCGAGGCTGTTTGCGATCGCGCCGGCGAGCGGCACGCCGCGCGCGGCACCAGCCTGGTCGCGGCATTCGGGGTCGCTGTTCGTCGAGCTCGGCGGCAGCCGCCGCTGATTCGGGGAATGCCCGGGAGGAGAGGGGCGCGGGCGTTTCGGGCGGACCGCAGGAGCAGGATGGATGGATGGTCGGCAGTCGGCCGGGCGAACCGAGGAGGAGGCGCGAGCGCTGGTCGAACGGCTCGGCGGCCGCTGGAGCGCCGGAGGCGGGTTGTGCCGCTGCCCGGCGCACGAGGATCGCACGCCGTCTCTCAGCGTCCGGCCCGGCCGGACGCGCCTGCTGCTCCACTGCTTTGCGGGCTGCAGCGCCGGCGACGTCCTGCGCGCGCTCGAACGCGCACGGCTGCTCGAGCCGAATGCCCCCGAGCCGAATGTCCCGGCCTCTGACCGCCACGACCCGCGCCGGAGCGCGGCGGCGCTCCGCGTCTGGAGTGAAAGCCGGCCGCTTCGGGGGACTGCGGCCGAGCGCTATCTCGCCGGGCGCGGGCTCTGCACGGCCTCGCCGGCCTTGCGATTCCATCCCCGGGCGCCTCACGGCCCCCGGCCCCTCACCCGTTACCGTCCGGCACTCATTGCCGCGGTCCGCGACGACGGCGGCCTCACCGCAATCCACCGCACCTTCCTCGATGACCCGCCGCCGGACAGCGGCGGTCAGCAGAAATGCGGCCTGGGGCGGTTCGGCCGCGGCGCGGTGCGCCTCGGCGGCAGCGCGCGCCGCCTCGGCCTTGCCGAGGGGATCGAGACGGCGCTGTCCGCGACCGCATTGTTCGGACTGCCGTGCTGGGCGACTCTCGGAACCGAGCGCTTCGGGCAAGTTTCGCTGCCGCAGGAAGTCGAGGAGTTGCTTCTGTTCCCGGATCATGACGCCGGCGGCCGGCGCGCCGAAGCCATGGCCCGCGAGGTCTTCGCGCATGTGCCCCGCATCGAGGCCCGTTACCCGTCCCGTCCGGGGGACGACTGGAATGATGTCCTGCGGGCATCGGTCAGGTGCTGACGATACCGTCGGTCGCGGGCCGTCACGCTCGACCGGATCGTGTCGGCGCGCTGCTCGCCGGGGAGCGTCGGCAGACGCCGGCGCGTGCGCAGGCGGAGCGCGCGCGCACGGGACGAACGGACTGGGTCGGTACCCGGTTCGCGGAGCTTCGGGACTCGGGCGGGGCCGCTACTTCGGCTCCAGCCGCTCGCGGTGGTCGCCGATCGCTTCGAGCAGGCCGCTGAACGACCCGCTCTCGCCGAGCGGGAACGCATGCCTAAGGAGGCGCGCGACTCGCTCCCGCTCCTCGAGCTGCCGCGACCGTTCCGATGACGGAGAATCTGGCCCACGCGCACGCATGTTCGTGTGTCCTAACGAAAGTTAGGTGCCGATGTCTCCCCGATGGTTCCGCGGGTGGTCGATTCGTCCGAATTGATGCCTTTGTGCAACGTGCCGCACCTCCGCTGACGCAGCGGATTTCGGCGGCCGGCGCGACACCTGACCCGACAATCGAGGAGCAACGCGCGAGGCGCGCGACTTGGTGCTTGCTGAACGGTGGCAGCGAACTTTTGCTATGGCGCGCGGGGGGCGGGCAAAACCTCTTCGAGGAGCGCCCCATGAAGTCATTGGCAAGCAAGCAGTCGTCCGGCCTGCCGCCGAGGCGGTGCGCGATCTATACGAGGAAGAGCCTCGAACAGGGTCTCGACTGCGAGTTCAACTCGCTCGACGCGCAGCGGGCGATCTGCTCGGCCTTTCTGACGAGCCAGGCGCACCGGCGCTGGACCGAGCTGCCGGCCCATTATGACGATGCAGGTCATTCCGGCGCGACTCTCAACCGGCCCGCGCTCCAGCGGCTGCTGGCCGATGTCGAGAACGGCCTCGTCGACGTCATCCTCATCTACAAGCTCGATCGGCTGACGCGGAGCCTTCGCGACTTCGTGCGCCTGCTCGACCTGTTCGAGCAATATGGCGTGGTGTTCGTCTCGATCACGCAGAATTTCGATACGGACGACAGCATGGGCCGGCTCATCCTCAATGTCCTGCTCACCTTCGCGCAGTTCGAACGCGAGATGCTCGCCGACCGCCTGAGGGACAAGTTCGGCGCCATGCGCCAGCGCGGGATGTTCGTCGGCGGCCACCCGGCGTTCGGCTACGACCTCGTCGACCGGCGCCTTCGCATCAACCGCGGGGAGGCCGCCGCGGTGCGGCGCATCTACAATCGCTTCCTCGAACTCAAATCCTATCATGCCGTATTGCGGGACTGCAGCGAAGCCGGCATCGTCACGAAGGTCCGAACCACGCGCGAGGGGCGCCAGGTGGGCGGCAATCCGCTCAACATCGGCATCATCTATCATGTTCTCGAAAACCCGCTCTACATCGGCAAGGTCAAGCACCGCGACCAGCTGTACGAGGGGGTCCATTCGCCGATCGTCAGCAAGGAAATCTGGAACGAGGTCCAGGCGCTCCGGTCGACCCGGAAGCTGCAGACGGTCGTGCATATCCCGAAAGGCGATCTGCTGCGTGGACTGATGTTCGATTCCTTCGGGCGGCTGATGTGCTGCAGGCACGACAACTGGCGCGGCAAGAAGTGCCATCGCTATTATTTCTCGAACCAGAACGAATGGGGCAGGCGGCATCACATCCGGCGGTTCCGCGCCAACGCCGATGAGCTCGAAGCGCTTGTCCTGGCCGCGATCCGCACGCTCCTGTGCGACCGGGAGCGGGTCCGCTCGATCCTGCTCGGTATCGGCTGTTCCGGCCGCGACCTCGATGCCCTGGCGGCGGCGGGCGGCGGGGCTGCCGCCCGTCTGCAGCAGTCGGAGCGGCGGCGGCTTCGGGCGATCCTTTTTGCGCTGATCGGCCGCATCGAACTGTCGCGCGAGCGCGTCAAGCTGGTGCTTCGCAAGCACGAGATCGCCGGCTATCTGGCGTGGAACGGGCCCGGCCTGTTCAAAGGCTCACCGGATTCCTGGGGGCGGCCGCACGCAACCGAGCTTGTCGATATTCCGGCATGTGCGGTTCGCTATATGAGGCGGTTCACATTGCCCATCGAGCCACGCCGGGCCGGGCAGCAGGCGCATCCGTCGGCGCGGCTCATCCGGCTCGTGCGCGAGGCCCGCCAGCTTCAGTCGGTCGTCGACGGTGAGCGCGACAGCTCCATCGCCGAGCTTGCGAGGTCGCGCAAGCTCGCACCGGTGACGTTCGAGCGGAAGCTCCGGCTCAACTATCTCGCGCCCGATATCGTCACCGCCATTCTCGACGGCACGCAGCCCGCCGGCCTCACAGGGCGCAGACTGATGACCGCGGACCTTCCGCTCGACTGGGCCCTCCAGCGCAAGCTGCTCGGCTTCGCCGACCGGCCGGACCACCGGCCCGGCGACGACATCTTCCGCAACCATCGGGCGCCGGTGCTCGCCGGCTGATGCAGCCGCAGTGGCTGCGGCTTGGCTCGCCCGAATGTCGCCAAGCCGAGCGCGTGGCGGAAGACCGTATTCCGGCGCCGGGGCGGCGGGACAGCGGACAGCCTTGCTGCAAATGAGCGCGTCAGGTCAGCACCTTGGGGCGCTCGTTTCTTCGTCCACGCCGTCGAATGTCGTCACGAACGCGTCGCTCGGCCCGGTCCTGCACTTTTCGCTTTCCTACATCAGAACAAATAAGGAACAGGGGCTCCGAGGAGTCGCTAATGCTCGTCCTCAACGCATCCACCCTGCTCGGATTGGCAGCCCTGTTGACAAGCCTCTCGGCGCTGATCTGGTCCGTCCGGCGCAAGCCCTAGATCTTGGGTCGTCCCGTCGGGATTTTTGACTTGAGATGTAGGATTTGCTGCGACACTGTTCCTCCAGCGTGTCGAATCGCAGCAGGGGAGGGCGGGTGCTGCTCGGTGCACCCGCTTCTCACATCGCGGCGGCGGCCATGCGTGGCTGGCGGCTGCGCCTGGCAGGCGGCATGCCCGGTCAGGGGCCCGGCAGATCTTCCCGGCCGGGTCCCTTCCCGTCCGGCGCCGGCGCTCCTTACGGGCCGCCCGGCCGCCCGCGGGTCGCCCTGCAGCCCCCGCCCGACGGGGCAAGGCCGGCCCATGGACT
>DASSOE010000091.1:0-13721 GCA_035700945.1 Sphingomicrobium sp.
AGCAGAGACTCGCTGCTGGGGGAAAAGGCCGTGACGGCCCGCTGGGCATTCTGCATGGCGACGTTCTCTTCACAGTAAAACTGAGCAAACTGCTCCTGGCGTGCCAGGAGCAGAGATCCGGCATGCGTCCAGTATTCTCGAGTAAATGCTCGTAAATGGTCAATTCACCATCCGGATCGGATAAATTACGCATCCGAAATTACCGCACCAGAAGCGGGAGAATTGTAGAAGCAACTGTTAAATCCAGAATGGATGTATTGAAACATCCGAAGCGGAGCGGTCGAAAACCTCGCCTTTAGGCCCCTCACTTTAGTTTAGCCGAAATGGAAAACGAACTCACCGTTTTGGCGCCGGGCGCCCACCCGGACGACCTCGAGCTCGGTTGCGGCGCGACGCTTGCCAAGCTCGCCGGCGCCGGCGCGCACGTGCGCGCAGTCATCTTCAGCCAGGGGCGCGAAGGCGCCTCCCCGGGGTTCGACCGCGCGTCGGAAACGCGGGCCGCGCTCAATTCGCTCGGGATCGAGGACATCCACGTCCACAGCTTCCCCGACACGCGGCTGCACGAGCATCTCAACGACCTGATCGCGACGATGGAAGTGCACATGCGCGAAGCGCGGCCGGACCGCGTCTACACGATGTTCAAGGAGGACCGGCACCAGGACCATCGCGCGATCTATCAGGCGTCGGTGGTCGCGTGCCGCAGGGCGCCGCAGATCCTCGCCTACGAAACGCCGAGCTCCTACCCGAACTTCGTGCCGACCGTCTTCGAACAGGTCGGCGACTTCATGGAGCGCAAGGTCGAGGCGCTGAAGATTCACGAGAGCCAGGCAGCGCGGCTCTACATGAACGAGGACATGATCCGCAGCGCCGCACACTTCCGCGGAGTCCAGGTCGAACTGGGCCGGGCGGAAGGCTTCTTTCCCTACAAGATCATCTTTTGAGAGGCCGACGATGAAGACCATTTTCTTCCTGGCGATGGTCGTTGCGACCCTTGCCTATTTGCTGGCGCGGGCGCGCGTGCGCCCGAGCCGCGACTTCCAGTCGATCGACGTGATCGTTCCCGCCTTCAACGAGGAACCGGTGATCGAGCGATCGCTGACCAACCTGCTTCGTAACCCGTACGTGCGCCGCGTCATTTGCGTGGACGACGGCTCGACCGACGGGACGGGCGAGATCGTCGCCAGGCTCATGTACAGGACGCCGCGCCTGCTCCTGGTCAGCAAGGAGAACGGCGGCAAGGGCTCGGCCATCATGAAGGGGCTCGAGCATGTGTCGGCGAAATACGTCTTCCTGACCGACGCCGACACGTACGTGCCGTTCAACAATTTCGGACTCGGCTACATGATCGCCGAGCTCGAGCGCGGCGCCGACGCGGTCGGGGGCGTGCCCTCGTCGGACCTCCGCGGCGGCGGACTGCTCGGCTACGTCCGGGCGACGGTCAAGCTGCCGATGATCGTCATCAAGCGCACGTTCCAGCAGATCCTCGGCGGCGCGCCGTTCATCATCTCGGGCGCGTGCGGGATGTTCCGTGCCGACGTCCTGCGCGAGGTCGGCCTTAGCGACCGCACCAATGTCGAGGACCTCGATCTCAGCTGGTCGCTGGTCGCGGCCGGCTACAAGGTCAGGCAGGTCAACCGGGCCGTCGTTTACCCGCAGGAATGCAAGACACTGCGCGAGGAATGGCGGCGGTGGCGGCGCTGGATCATGGGCTATGCGATCTGCATGCGCCTCCACCGCGGGTTGCTGCTCACGCGCTACGGCATTTTCAGCATCCTGCCGATGTTCCTTGTCGTCGTCCTCGGCCTCGCGATCTACGGCTATACGTGGGGCGAAGCGATCGTGAGCGGCAATGCGCACGTGCTTCCCTCGCTCATGTTCCCGCTGCTGTGGGTTGGCGCGGCATTCGTCCTCGGCGCCATCAGCGCTTGGCATCACAACAAGCTTCGCCTGCTGTGGATGGCGCCGCTCGCGCTGCTCTATGTCCTGCTCTCCTACGCCATCTGGCTGAGCCACGGCCTCCAGGGCCTGATCACCGGCCGCGAATATGGCCGCGACAAGCCGACGAGGTACGCCCGTGTGGTGGCGTGAGCTGCAGGCGCAGGCGCGCGCCGCCACGATGCAGGAGGGCGACCGAAAGACGCGGATCGACCCGACGGCATCGATTGCCGAGACTGCTCGGCTCGACACCTCCAACGGGCCGATCGTGGTCGGCGCCCGCACCCGCATTTGCGACGGCGCCTACATCCAGGGGCCGGCGGCGATCGGGGACGATTGCCTGATCGGCAATCTCGCGATGCTGCGCGGCCCGGTCTGGATCGGCAAGGGGACGCGGATAGGCTTCGCCACCGAGATCAAGAGCGCGATTATCCAGGACCGCGTCACGATCGGCCCGCAATGCTTCATCGCCGATTCCAAGATCGAACGTGAGGCCTATCTCGGCGCCCAGGTCCGCACATCCAACCACCGGCTCGACCGCGAAAGCGTCAAGGTGCTGATGGACGGCGAATGGATCGACACCGGGCTCGAGAAGCTCGGCTGCCTGATCGGCGAGGGATCGTCGCTCGGCATCCAGGTGATCGTCCTTCCCGGGCGGATGATCGCCGCGGGCTCGTCGTTCGCGCCGCGGATCACCGTCGAAAAGAACCTGCCGCCCGGCCGCTACCGGCTCGCGCAGCAACTCGAATCCTTCTGACCAGAGAGGCAAGAATCATGAACTTCACCTTTGCGATCTGCGGGGCCGCCCTGCTCAGTTCGGCATCCGCTGCGACTGCTGAAACCGCGGCGTTGCCCGCGTCGGCATCAAGCCCGGTCGCGAAGGCGGCCGTGGCGCCGCGCCTGACCCGTTCGCATTCGAACCTGCGGATAGAATATACCGATTATTCCAAGCTCTACGGCGACCGCGCGGTGCTGACGGCGGATTCGCGGCTGGGCATCGGCGGTCCCACCCGCTTCACGTTCAGCCTGTCCCAGGGGCAACGCCGCGCGCCGGACCGCAGGAGCCGCGCGACGCGCGCCGAAGCCGGGATCGGCCACGACTGGACCGACCGCCTGACGACGCGCACCTCGGCAAGCCTGGCGACGAATGGCGCGGTGTTCGCCAAAAAGCGGTTGTCGCAGACCGTCAGCTACGAGCTGGTCAAGGGTCTCGTCGGCACCATCGGCGGCGAATATTCGAGCTACGGCAATCGCAACAACGTCACCAGCTGGTCGGCGGGCGGCGCCTATTACGTGCCCGGCGCGATGGTCAGCTATCGCTTCAACCTTTACGATTCGAACCGCTTCGGCCGCAGCCACGCGCATCTCACCAGCGTGCGGGTCAAGGACCCGGGCGGCAGCGGATCGACGCGCCTCTGGGTCGGCCGCGGTACCTCGCTCTATGAGGTCGACCTCCCCGGCAATCCGACCGGCAAGTTCACCAGCGTCGCGCTGATGCGCTCGCAGCCGATCGGCGGCGGGGTCGCCCTCGATATCGGACTCAATCGCAGCTGGTACGACACGCCGACCGGCAGCTACCGCGGCACCGGCCTGGTCACGGGACTGAGCTTCTCGGGCGCGCCGTTCTAGACGTCACTGGAAGACTCGGGCGGCGCTTACGGGAAATCCATGTCCTTCAGCAGCGCCGCGAACCGCGCGTCCTTCCTGATCGGGTCCAAGAACGGATCTGCCGGCAAGCCGTTGAGGCCGGGATCGAGGACGCGCCGGCCGACCTCCAGCGCGGAGAACGCCTCGTCCACGTCGCCGAGTTGAGCGCGGACCTGCGCAACCTGGTAACTGATCGGTTCGCCGTAGGCGCGCCGCATCCGATCGAGGACCCTCTCGGCCGAACGGCGGTCGCCGGTTCGGGCGGCGACGAAAGCCTCGCCGGTCATCCGGTAGGGATCCAATGGCGGCGCCTTCCCATATTGCGCCGCGGCTTCCCGATGCCTGCCGAGGAGACAGAGGCAATCGCCGATCAGGCTCTGCTGTTCCGTCAGCCCTGGAGCGAGACTCAGCGTGGTGCGTGAGGAGCCGATTGCGAGCTCATATTCGCGGTCGAAGAAATAGGCGAAGGCCTGCCGGCCGAAAACCGACGCATTCAGCGGATCGAGCTCAATTAGCTTGTGCGACAGCGAGAGCGCCTCTGCCGTCCTGCCGATCTCCGCAAGCGTCAGAATCCAGGAGCTGACAAGGCCCGGGTCGGTGCGCACAAGCGGTTCGGCGATCCGGTACTGCTCCAATGCGCCGCGAACATTGAGCTGCCCGGACATGGACCGTGCGAGAGCGACATAGCCCGAGGCGACTTGCGGTGCGAGTGCAATGGCCCGACGTCCCGCGGCGGCGCCCTCGGCATATGCAAGATGCAACGTCCGACCGTCGGACACGAACGAGCTGCCGATCGCATCCCAGGCTGTCCCTTTGAGCGCCCAGGCATCGGCGAAGTTGGGGTCGATGCCGAGTGCAGCATCGCATAGAGCAATCACCTTGCGATAGGTCGCCTCCGTATCGCCGAGCCGAAATGCGAGCTTCGCCTGCAGGTACAGGTCGTTCGCAGCGGTATCGCGGGTCCCGCCCGCAGTGAGCGCCGCGTGGCGCGATTGTCCGAGCTTCACCCGCAATGCCAGCGCGACGCTTTCGGCGATTTCGGTCTGCAGCTCGAGCGCGTCGCCGGGCGCGAGATCGTAGCTTTTCGACCAGCGCTCGAAGCCGGTGCGGCCATCGACCAGCTGCGCGGCAACGCGGACGAGATTCGGCGATCGGCGGACGCTGCCGATCAGGACATTGGAGACATGAAGCTTCTCTGCGGCGGTGGTCGCATCGGCATTGCGCAGCGCCTCCGACGAGGTGCGGCCGACGACCTTGATGCCGCCGAGCCGGGCGAGCGCGTTCCGCACTTCCTCGGAGATTCCGTCGGCAAGATAGGCCTGCGCCGAATCGTTGCCGAGATTGGCGAAGGGAAGGACCGCGACGCTGTCGTTCGCTGAGCCGGCGGCGCGTTCCACGATGAACCAGCCGCCGGCAAGCGCAGCGGCAGCAACGGCAGTTGCGCCTGCCACGGCAGCGCGGCGAGTGATGCCGACCCGCGCCTCAACCTGCGGCGAAGCCGGAGCGGCGATGTCGAGGCGGTAGCCGACACGAGGAACGCTGGCGACTTCCACGCCAGGGACTCCCGCGAGCGCACGGCGAAGCTTCGACACGCTCTGCGTAATCGCATCGTCGCTGACGGCCAGACCGGACCAGCATTCCGCGACGAGTTCATCGCGGGTGACGGGCCGGCCTTCGGCGCGATTCAGAACGACGAGGATCTGCATGACCCGCGGCTCGACGAGCTGGGTCTCGCCGCTATTTCGGATCTGCAGCAGGCCGGGATGCACGTGCGCCGGGCCGAGGTTGAATTCGGCCGTGTGCGCGAGATCGATACGTCGAGGACCCCCCGATGCGACCGACGTGGCCATCCAGGCCTTCTCCCGCCGCGACCCCCCGCGGCGGGAGAAAGCTATACCCGTTCAACAACGCCGACAATAATGCTCGTCAGGCAGCGAGCGGGGCTGCGTCGGGATGCATGCCCAGGCCTGCGTCAGCGTGGAATTCGCTTCCAAAGCCGCCGCCGATCGCGTGCGCCCCCGCCCCGCCGAACAGGAAGTCGTTGGCGCTCAGCGACGCCAGCGCCGTATCCTCGAGGACGACCTGGTCGTGGCCGCTGAGGCCGAGCACGACGTCCGACCCGCTCTGGAGCGCGTGCGCGAGCAATTCGTCGAGCGAGCTATAACCATAGGCGCTGACGTCGAGGACGTCGTCGGAGCCGCCAACGAGGAAGTCGGCGATAGTGAGATCGCCGAAGCCCCGCTGCGCGACGACGAGGTCGTTGCCTTCCCCGAGGATCAGTTCGCCGGCGAGGCTGCTTCCGTGCCCGGCGACATAGAGATCGTTTCCGGCCCCGAGGTCGATCGTCCCGGCCATCACGCCAAGGTTGACGACATGATCGTCCGAATCCGATCCCTGGACTGCCCACCCCGCCGCCTTGACGCTCCCGAAATTGGTGAAGGTGCCACCGTCGGTCCCCGGCAAATTCTCCCCCGCGAAGCGAATGCCGACACTGTCGATCCCCGTCGTTTCGATCGTCCCGTGATTGTCGAACGAGAGGTGCTCGCCGAGAAGGAGGACGCCGCGACCCTGCTCGCCGGTGGCGAGGATGCTGCCGGCATTCTCCCCGCGGTTGCCGTCGCCTTCCATCGCTATTCCAAACGAATGGAAACCGTCGGCGACGATATTCCCGTAGTTCAACGCGACATTGCCGCCGACCAAAAAGGCCATGCCGTGACTCTCATCGGCCGTGACGTGGATATTGCCGTAATTGATCAAGCTGTTGCCGATTTCGTCGCCGTTGATCTGATCGGCGATCATGCCGCCTACGGCGGCATTGATTTGTCCGTGGTTGATGACCCTCGAGCCGATCCCGACCGTGAAGATGGCGACGCTGTCGCCGAGGGCGTTGATGGTTCCGTAATTGAGCACCGTCTCATGGTTGCCGAACGCGTCGATGCCGTCCGGGAACGCCAGGGTGACCGCGTCCTCGTAGACGCCGCCGCTGCTGTTGATCGTCCCGAGGTTGATCGCGGTGACGTTGTCGTAATGCATGCCGAACGGATCGCCGACGACGATCCCCAGCGAGCCGTCGCCGCTCGCCGTTAGCGTCCCCAGGTTCCTGACGACGATGCCGTCTGCCGACACGCGGATGCCGTCGGCATTGTCTCCGCTGGTCATCAGATTGCCCATATTGGTGAAATGCGCGCCGCGCTGCGTGAGGACGAAGATGTCTTCACCGTCGCCGCTGCTGCTGAGATTGCTCGTGTTGACCTGGTTCATTTGTGAGTCCTCCTGCCCGGGAGGCTGTCAGCAGCAATGGCGGAAGTCCTGACGGAAAGCTGACGATTCGCGGACTTTTCCGCCTTGGATCAGGCCTGCGGATGATGGGGGACGAGGATCAGGGTCCGGCCCTCGACCCGCCAGGATTCGAGCCTGGTGAGGAAGTTCATGCCGAGGACGTCGAGACTGCCGAGGCCCGGCGCGGTGACGATCTTGAGGTTGCGCGCGACGATGTTGCCCACGCGAAGCTCGTCGATCGACCCGGTCTCGGCGCGGGCGACGCCGTTGGCGGTGCGCAGCATCACCGGTGCGATGCCGGTGCCGGTGTCGATACCGGCGGCTTTCGAGGTCTCTTGCGAGATCGCGGTCACCGTCGCGCCGCTGTCGATCAGCATCCGCCGCTCGACGCCGTTGATCGAGGCCTTGACCCAGAAATGGCCGTCGGGCGCCATCGTCACCCGAAGCTCCTTGCCCGCGACCTTCTGGTCGTCGAGACCGAGCTTGCTGGTGAGCCGCGACAGCTCCGGCTGGTAGGGCGCCTGCTGGAGGACGATGAAGATCAGGAAAGCGAACAAGGCGAGCGAGATCGCGAAACGGACGATCCGCCCGACGACCGGAATCCGCTGAAGCAGCATGATGATGAGCGCGATGCCCACGGCGTAGAGCACCAGCTGCTGCCATTGGGGGAAGGTGGAGGGCATCGCAGCGCCAATGTGGCCTGCCGCGCGGGCGCGGCCAAGGGGCAATCGGGTGTGGCAATTGGCACACAGCCGCGGCCGACGAACGATGCAGGGGTGAAACCATCGGCACCGCAGGTGCTTAGCGGCGTTTCTAACACAAATTGGAAGACGAGCCCTCCATGGCGGAACGCATTGTTGCCGTGGGCCTCCTCACGCGTCGCGACCTCGATCTGCTCGGGCCGGCGTTCGACCGCATCTGGCCGGTAGAGGAAGCGCCGCATTTCACCGAGCTGCTGCGGGCGATCGACGACGCCGATCGCACACTGCAGCAGCCGCGCCCGGCGCCGAACTGATCAGAATCGTTCGAGCAGGCGGTCGACGGTGTCGTCGGCGGTGGCCTGCTTGCCGGTCTCGCCGTTGGAGCTGCGCTCGAGCGCGGCGCGGATCAGCTCGATCTGCTGGTCGGTCAAATGCTCGATGCCGATGAATTTCTCGCGCGCTTTCTCGACCGCGCGCAAGAGTTCGTCGAGCTTGGCCTGCATCGCCGCGCCATCGCGGTTCTGGCTGTTCTGGATGAGGAAGACCATGAGGAAGGTGACGATCGTCGTGCCGGTGTTGATGATCAGCTGCCAGGTGTCGGAATAGTTGAACAGCGGACCGGTCACCGCCCACACCACAATGACAGCGAGAGCGATGATGAACGTCAGCGGCTGGCCCGCCGCTGTCGCGATAATCGTCGCAATGTGGTTGAACAGCTTTCTCATGCGCCCGTAACGCACATGCAACGACAAGGTGCCGGTTAGATGAGGCTCGCCAGCATCGCGGCGGAAGCGACCGCCATCACCAAGGCCGCGGCCCAGCCGAAACTCATCAGCAGCCAGCGCTCGGTGAAGCGTCCCATCACCGCCGGCCGATGAGCGACGATCATCATCGCCACCATGATCGGCGCCGCGCAAACGCCGTTGAGCGCGGCGCTCCAGAACAGTGCGCGCATCGGATCGACTCCCGACCAGTCGAACAGGACGCCCATCCCGACCGCGGCGACGATGATCGCGTAGAAGGCCTTGGCCTGCTTGGGCTTCCGTTCGAGGCCGGATTTCCATCCCCGCGCCTCGCTGACCGCGAAGGCCGCCGAGCCGGCAAGGACCGGGACCGCGAGCAGGCCGGTGCCGATGATGCCCAGCGCAAAGAGCGCGAAGGCGAACTGGCCGGCGATCGGGCGGAGCGCCTCGGCGGCCTGCTCGGCGCTGGCGATGTCGGTGACTCCATGCACGTGGAGGGTCGCTGCGCTGGTGATGATGATTGCCATCGCGATCAGCCCGGAAAAGCCCATGCCGACGATCGTGTCGAGGCGCATGCGGCGGAACTGGCGAGGAGCCGAACGCGGCGCGCGCGCGAGCGGCCGGCGATGCTCGGCGGTGAGGTCCTCCGCCTCCTGCGAGCTTTGCCAGAAGAACAGATAGGGGCTGATCGTCGTCCCGAAGAGCGCGACGATGGTGAGCAGCGCGTCCTTTCCGAAATTCCTGGGCCAGACGAGGCCGAGCAGGGCCTGGGTCCAATCGATCGTGACGAGCAGAACCACCCCGACGTACGCGAACAGGCTGAACGTCAGCCACTTCAGCACGCTGGCGTAGCGGGCGTAGGACACGAACAGCAGCAGGGCGACGGTGAGGAGCGCGAAGACGACGACGAACACGTGTCTCCCGCCGCCCACCACCAAAGCGGCGGCGGCGCCCATCGCGGTGAGGTCGGCGCCGAGATTAATGACGTTGGCGACGAGCAGGATGCCGACGAGCAGGGTGACGGCGAACCTGGGGAAGCAGCGGGTCATGGCCTGGGCCAGCCCGCTGCCGGTGACCCGCCCGATGTGGGCGCAGACGAGCTGCACCGCGACCATCAGCGGATAGCTCAGCAGCTGCGTCCACAGCAGCCCGTAGCCGAATTGCGCGCCGGCCTGGGAGTAAGTCGCGATCCCGCTCGGATCGTCGTCGGCGGCCCCGGCGACGACGCCGGGGCCAAGGACCGAGCCGATCTCTTCGACGGCACGGACGGCGCGCCCCGACAGCGTGCGCGGGCGGCGGGGCCGGTTCACCGCTGGCGGCGGTCAGCCACGCGCGCGGTCGGCATCGAGCCGGTCGCGAAGCCGCTCCGCGGCAAGCTCTCGCGCAGTGTCGCGCGGCAGGCCCAGCGTCCCCGCGATGGGCGCGCCGAGCAGCGAATCGCCGAGCGCGTTCAGGACCAGCGCGAGCGTGCTCTCGGCCACGTGATGCTCCTCGCGACCGACGCTGAGCTGGGCGACGAGCGCGCGGATCGAATCGAGGATCGGGTCGAGCGCGTCGCGGTTGCCGGTGAGGATCATCCAGGCGGCAAGCGCCCCCGCCCCTTCGCGGTCGAACACGTCGAAGGTGCGGTCGACGATTTCGCGGGCATCCGCTTCGCCGGCGCGCGCGCGCTCGACCGCCTCGGCGATGCGCGACGTCACCGAATCAGCGATCGCGCGCGCAAGCTCCGCCTGGAGGCCCGCCGCCGACCCGAAATGGTGGAGGAGGTTGGCGTGCGTCCGGCCGACCTCGGCGCCGACCGCCTTGAGGGTCACGGCCTGCGGCCCGTGGGCGATGAGCAACCGGCGCGCGGCGGCGACCGCGGCCGAGCGGCTCTCTTCCGGGCTCAGGCGTTTGGGTTTTGTTGACACTAGTGTAAGTTAGCCTATCACTGCCCCGTGAGCACGATCAGCCTCCCGACGCCAGCAGAGCTAAGCATCACGCCGCGCGACCGCCGCTTCGGCCGCGAGGCGACCACGCCGCGACTTTGGCACGGCGGGCGCGTCGAAGCGACCGCAATCTATAACGCGCTGTCGACGACCTTCCCCAGGGGCGAAGCCTTCTTCGTCGAAAGCGTCCGCGCCTTCCGCGACGGCACGCCGGCGAAGCTGGCGGAAGAAATCGCCGCCTTCACCACTCAGGAGGCGATCCACAGCCGCGAGCACGATGCGTTCAACCGGCGCGCGGCCGACGCAGGCTACGAGCTCGACAGGCTCGAGGCGCAGGTCGAGAAGCGGCTGGCGATCACCAAGGGCAAGCCGCCGATCGTCAGCCTCGCGGCCACCATGGCGCTCGAGCATTTCACCGCGATCCTCGCGCACCAGCTGCTCGCCGAACCGCGCCACCTCGACGGCGCGGAGCCGGAAACCGCCGAGCTGTGGCGCTGGCACGCGGCCGAGGAGATCGAGCACAAGGGCGTCGCCTACGACACCTGGCTCCACGCGACGCGGCACTGGAGCCGGTGGAAACGGTGGAAGGTCAAGGCGAAGGTGATGCTCTACATTACCCGCAACTTCGTCGTCGACCGCACCGCGGGCGCGCTCGACCTGATGCGGCAGGACGGCGTGACCGGAGTGCGTGCGTGGCGGTTGCTGCTGGCGTATTTGTGGCTGCGGCCCGGCATGTTCCGCAAGATCGCGGGCGCGTGGCTGAGGTTCTTCCTGCCCGGGTTCCACCCGTGGAACGAGGACGATCGGCACCTGCTGCGCGCCTACGACGCGAGCGCGACGGCCGACGAGCCGAAGCGGAAGGTGCGGCGGGCGGTCTGATCCCGTTCCCCGGCGAAGGCCGGGGCCCCGAAGCGCGCAAGCGCTTCTCACTGCGCAGGCAAGGCGAATGAGCGCTGCTCCGCAGCGCCCTGGGCCCCGGCCTACGCCGGGGAACTACGCCGCCAGCGGCTCTTCCTCGTCTTTCACCCCGTCTGCGCGCAGGCGCAGGCGCATCAGTCTTGCCGGCACCTCTTCGCCTCTCGCGCAGCTCATGCGCGGCGCAATGATCCCGGTGGACTCGAAGCCGAGGTTGTCGAGCACCCGGCCCGACGCCGGGTTGTCGATGAAGTGCGAGGCTTCCAGGCGGCCGAGGCCGAGCGCGCGCGCGATTCCGATCAGCGCGGTGCAGGCTTCGGTCGCGAAGCCGCGGCCCCAGGAGGAGCGCGCGATCCAGTAACCCATCTCGACCGCGCCCGACGGCCGCCGCCCGAGACCGCACGAACCGACCAACCGCGGTTCGGCGTCGGTGCGTTCGAAGATCAGGAGCGAGGGCAGCACCGGATCGCGCGGGCTGGCGAGGAACGCCTCGGCATCGCGCAGCGTGTACGGCCACGGGACGACCGCGAGATTGCGGGCGATCGACTTGTCCGACATTGCAGCGGCAAGCGCCGCCGCGTCTTCGGGGAAGCCAGGCCTCAGCAGCAGTCTCGGGGTTCTCGCGAACATCACCCTTCTCCTCATGCGGGCGCCTAGCGGCCGCCCGTGACAGTTGCGGGAGAAGGCAAAGAAAAAGGGGAGGCCCCTTCCGGGGCTCCCCTTCTCCCTTTGGTCTTGATCCTGTTGGATCCAGTCCGGGCCGCCCCTCTCGGGAACGGTCCCTTTCTGACCGTTCCTATGCTGTCGTCGTCTCCGTAATCGTCGGCATGACATGCACGTACTTACGGCCGAGCTTGCCATCTCGGAACGCGACCTGGCCGTCGGTGAGCGCAAAAAGCGTATGGTCCTTGCCCAGGCCGACATTGTCGCCCGGGTGCCACTTGGTGCCGCGCTGGCGCACGATGATGTTGCCGGCGCGCACGGTCTCGCTGCCGAACTTCTTCACGCCGAGCCGCTTGCTTTCACTGTCGCGGCCGTTGCGGGACGACCCGCCTGCTTTCTTATGTGCCATGGCGAAATAAGGTCCTGATTACTTGGCCTTCGGGGCCTTCCTGGCGCCGCCCTTAGCAGGTGCAGCATTTTTTGTCGACGGGGTTTTGGCCGTCGGCTTGTCGGCCGGCTTGTTCTTCGCGGCCTTCGGCGGAGCGTCGACGCTCTCGGCGGGCGGGTTCGCCTGGGCCTGGTTGTTGGGCGCCGGGTTCTCGGTCGGAGTGGCGTCGACCTCCGCGGGAGCGGAGTCCGCCTTCTTCGCGCCGCCCTTGGCGGGCTTCGCGGCAGCTTCGGCAGCGGGCGCCGTGTCCGCCTTCGCGGCCTTCGCCGGCTTCTCGGCTTTATGATCGCCGATCGCGACGATCTTCAGGATCGTGTGCTGCTGACGATGCCCCTTCTTGCGCCGGTAATTGTGGCGGCGCCGCTTCTTGAAGACGGTGACCTTCTCGCCCTTCGCCTGCGCGATGATCTCGGCGGCGACGGTGAGGCCGTCGGTCGACTTCAGATTGCCGGCGTCACCGGCGAGCAGGACGTCGCCGAGCGTCACCTTGTCACCGGCGTTGCCGTCGAGCTTCTCGACAACGATCTTGTCTCCCGGGTGCACGCGGTACTGCTTCCCACCCGTGCGGACGACTGCGAACATGGCTCTTATCTTCCTCGCGAATTCTCAAATCCCGCGCGCGCTCGCTCTCGAAAGCAGGGCCGCGTTCGGGGAAGCAGGGCGCCTATGGCAGGGGGCGGAAAGTGTCAACCGCTGGCCCCGTCATTGCGAGGCTTCGAGGGAGTCGCGGCAATCCAGCCGCCGCAGCGGATTGCTTCGCTGCGCTCGCAATGACGACTAATGCCGCAGCTGGTCCCTCAGGCGATAGCTTCCGTCCTCCAGAGCCTCGAACATGGCGGCAATCGCGGGATGGTCGATCGGCTCCTCGCTGTCGTCGCGGACGAGGTTCTGCTGGCTGACGTAGGCGATGTAGCTGCTCTCGAAATTCTCGGCGAGCAGGTGGTAGAAGGGCTGCTCCTTCGACGGGCGGAGCGCTTCGGGGATCGCCTCGTACCAGTCCTCGCTGTTGGCGAACTCGGGATCGACGTCGAAGATCACGCCCCGAAAGTCGAAAATCTTGTGGCGCACCACGTCGCCGATGCCGAAGCGGGCAAGCGGGATGTCGATCTTGCGGCCCATAAGGGGGGAACGTTCGAGCGGTTCAAAAGGGGTCATGTGTTCCTATCTAGGCAACCCCGGTGCTCGCTGCTAGAGCGCCGCGTCCGACCGAGCCGGCACCCGCCCGGCCAGCGCGCACCCTAAAGCGGAGAGGTGGCTGAGTGGTCGAAAGCACCGCACTCGAAATGCGGCGTACGGGCAACCGTACCGTGGGTTCGAATCCCACCCTCTCCGCCAGTTCGTCAGTCCCCGTCATTCGCTGCCGATCGTCATTTCCAATTCAGGTGCGGCCGGGCGATCGAGGTAGGGTCGCTCGCCGGGAAGGTCTCTTCCAGCGCTTCGTCGAGCAGTTCCTCCCGGCGCC
>DASSOE010000092.1:0-9158 GCA_035700945.1 Sphingomicrobium sp.
GGTCGAAAAGGCCCCCGCGTCACTTGACGGCGCTCGCTATCCCCTTGATCAAGCGCCGGGAACTCGGGGGGACGAATGCTCGAAATCACTGATCTGTCGCACACTTACGCCAACGGCACGGTGGCCTTGCAGGACGTCAGCCTGTCGATCCCGCGCGGGATGTACGGACTGCTCGGCCCGAACGGCGCGGGCAAGTCGACGCTGATGCGCACCGTGGCGACGCTGCAGCAGCCGACCGCCGGCTCGATCCGGTTCGGCGAGATCGACGTGCTCGCCGAACCGGAGCGGCTGCGGCGCACACTCGGTTATCTTCCGCAGGACTTCGGCGTCTATCCGCGGGTTTCGGCCTACGCGATGCTCGACCAGCTGGCCGTGCTCAAGGGCATCACCGGCAGCTCGCAGCGCAAGGCAGTCGTCGAAACCCTGCTCCAGCAGACCAACTTGTGGAATGTGCGCAGCAAGTCGATCGCGGGCTTCTCCGGCGGCATGCGCCAGCGCTTCGGCATCGCCCAGGCGCTGATCGGCAACCCCGAGCTGATCATCGTCGACGAGCCCACCGCCGGCCTCGACCCCGAGGAACGCAACCGCTTCCTCAACCTGCTTGCCGAGATCGGCGACAATGTCGTCGTGATCCTGTCCACCCATATCGTTGACGACGTCGCCGACCTGTGCCCCCGCATGGCGGTCCTCGCCAACGGCAAGGTCCAGCTCGAGGGAAAGCCGGCCGACCTCATCGCGGCGACCCGCGGCAAAATCTGGAAGAAGGTCATCGGCCGCGACGACCTCGAGGATTACCAGTCCCGCTACGACGTCATCTCGACCCGCCTGTTCGCCGGCAATTCGGTCATCCACGTGCTCGCCGACGAGCAGCCGCAGGGCTTCGAGCCGGTCGAGGGCGGGCTCGAGGACGTTTATTTCTCGACCCTCTCCACGCTGCGCCGCGCGGCCTGAGGAGAGCTTCGACATGATCTTCGGAATCGCGCGGTTCGAGGTCCGCTACCAGCTGCGTAACCCGGTTTTCTGGGTCGCCTCCGCGATCTTCTTCCTGTTGGGCTTCGGCCTCACCGCGAGCGCGAACGTCAGCATCGGCACGCCTGGCGGCGTTCACCAGAATGCGGCCAACGCGATCGCCGTCGCGACCGCGGTCTTCTCGCTCTTCTACGTGTTCGTCGTCACGGCCTTCGTCGCCAACGCCATCATCCGCGACGACGCCAGCGGCTTTTCGCCGATCGTCCGCGCGACCTCGGTCACGCCGCGGCAGATCATCGCCGGCCGCTTCATCGGCGGGCTGCTCATCGCGTGGCTCGGTTATCTCGCGCTGCCGCTCGGATTGCTCGTCGGCTCGCTGATGCCGTGGGTCGATCCGGAGACCATCGGACCGCAGGTCTTCTCCTACTACGCCTGGCCGTTCCTGATCTTCGCGCTCCCCAACATCTTCCTCCTGTGCGCCGTCCTGTTCACGCTCGCGACGCTGTTGCGCTCGATGATGGCAGCCTACATCGGCGCAATCGTGCTCGTGATGGGCTATCTCGTCATCACCAGCATCCTCGGCCAGAAGATCGAATATCGCGATGCCGTGGCGAGGTGGGAGCCGCTGGGCACCGGCGCAGTCGAGCAAGCGACCCGCTACTGGACCCAGAGCGAGCTCAACAGCCGCCTGATCGACCTTTCCGGCGCCGTCCTCTTCAACCGTATCTGGGCGCTCGTCCTCGCAATCCTCTTCCTCGGACTGACCTTCTGGCGCTTCTCGATGATCGAGCGAGCGCCGTCGCGGCGCCGGCTTCGAAAGCTGGCGAAGAGCCAGCAGCGCGAAGCGAAGCTCGCGGCGGTCGCGCCCGAGCTGGGCGGAGGAGTGGTCACCGCCCGGGATCTCCGGCCATCGCGCGCAGCGCAGTTCATGACGCGGGTGCGGGTCGAGGTCCGGCAGGTTCTGACCAGCCCCGGCCTGATCGTCCTGCTGCTGCTGTCCGTGGCTTTCACCGGAGTCATGTTGTGGCTGTCGCCATCGCAATATGGCACATCCGACCACCCGACCGTTTCCGCCACGATCCAGGGGGTCGAGGGCGGATCGAGCCTGTTCCTGCTGATGATTGCCGCCTTCTTCGGTGGCGAGCTGGTGTGGCGCGAACGCGACCGCAAGTTGAATGAGCTGATCGATTCCACCGCAGTTCCAAGCTGGGTGATGACGGTCCCGAAGATCCTCGCGATCTTCCTCGTGCTGCTGCTCGTCAACGTCGCCGCGGCCCTGACCGGCATCGTTTACGAGCTCACCGAAGGCGCGCGCAGCCTCGGCTTCGGCCAATTCGCCACCACCTTCATCATACCGGTCGCGATCGACGCGCTCCAGATCGCAGTGCTTGCGGTCTTCGTGCAGGTCCTCAGCCCGAACAAATATGTCGGCTGGGGCATCCTGTTCGTGTGGTTCGTCGGCGGGATCTTCCTCAACAACATGGGCTACGGCAACCCGCTCTATAATTACGGACGCACGCCGCAGGTGCCGCTCAGCGACTTCGTCGGCTCGGGCCCCTTCTGGTTCGGCGCCGCGGTGTTCCGCTTGTACTGGACGTGCTTCGCGATCATCCTCGCGGTGCTCGCGCATCTGCTGTGGCCGCGCGGGACCGACCTTGCGCTTCGCTCGCGGCTCCGCCGGCTGCCGGGCCTCGCCAGTGCGCCGGCGCTTGCGACCGCGGGCGTCGCAGCTGCGCTGATGCTCGCGACCGGCGCTTACGCTTATTACAATATCAAGGTCCTCAATCGCTATGAGACGAGCGACCAGGCCGAGAAGTTCAGCGCCGACTACGAGCGCAAATATCTGAAGTTCGAAAAGCTGCCGCAGCCAGCGGTCGCAAGGGTCGCGCTGAACGTCCAGCTTTATCCCAGGCAGCGGATGCTGGTCACCGACGGCACCTACAAACTGGTCAACGACGGCACCGCGCCGATCGCTGAGGTCCACGTCCGCAAGGGCGACCAGGACCTCGAATGGCTGAAGCTCGACATCGCCGGCGCGCGGCTCGTCAGCGATGACGAGAAGTTCGGCTACCGCATCTACCGCTTCGATCGTCCGCTCGCCCCCGGCGCGAGCGCGGCGCTCGCGTTCAAGTCACGCATCTGGCGCCAGGGTTTCCGCGCCGGGCGACCAGCCACGGACGTGATCGAGAACGGCACGTTCGTGAACAATTACGACTTCGCGCCATTGATCGGGATGGACCGCAACGGGCTGCTCTCCGATCGCACCCAGCGCCGCCGGCAGGGACTTCCTTCCGAGCTTCGTCCCCCCAGGCTCGAGGACATGCGCGCCACGCACGAAAATTACATCCACGCCGACTGGGTGATGTCCGACATCACCCTGACGACCGACGCCGGTCAGACTCCGATCGCGCCCGGCAACCGGGTCTCGGACGTGACCGCGAACGGCCGCCGCACCGCGCGCTTCGTCAGCCCGGCGCCAATCCTGAACTTCTTCTCGATCCAGTCCGCGCGGTACAAGGTCGCCAGCGAGGACCACAACGGCCTGAAGCTCTCGGTCTTCTATTTGGCAGGCCACGACTGGAACGTGGCAAAGATGCTGAAGGCGATGGGGACTGCGCTCGATTACTACCGCGCGCATTTCGGTCCCTATCAGTTCAATTACGCCCGCATCATCGAATTCCCCGGCTACAGCAGCTTCGCGCAGGCCTTCGCCGGGACGATGCCCTATTCGGAGACGATCGGGTTCAACGCCAACACCGACGATCCGGAAAAGATCGACTTCACCACCTATGTCGTCGCGCATGAAATGGCGCACCAATATTGGGCGCACCAGGTGGTCGGCGCCGACATGCAGGGCGGCACGAGCATGAGTGAAACGCTCGCCCAATATTCGGCGCTGATGGTGATGAAGCACCTCTACGGGCCCGACAAGATTCGCCGCTTCCTCAAGTACGAGCTCGACAATTACCTGCGCAGCCGCGCCGGCGAAGCAGTCGAGGAAGTGCCGCTCGAGCGCGTCGAGAACCAAGGCTACATCCACTACCGCAAGGGCGCGGTCGCCATGTACCTGCTGCAGCAGCGGCTGGGCGAAGACGCGGTCAACCGCGCTTTGTCGCGCTTCCTCGCCAAGTGGCGCTTCAAGGGACCTCCCTACCCACGCTCGCTCGACCTCATCGCCGAATATCGCAAGGAAGCGAAGACACCCGAGCAGCAGCAGCTGATCACCGACTTGTTCGAGAAGATCACGCTCTACGACCTCAAGGTCGCCGACGCGGTGACCCGCAAGGACGGCAACGGCTGGACGACGACGCTGACGATCAAGGCCGACAAATTCTACGCCAACGGCAAGGGCGTGGAGACGAAGGCCAGGCTCGCCGAGCCGATCGAGATCGGCCTGTTCACCGCCCGACCGGGTCTCGGCGCCTTCTCATCGAAAGACGTGATCATGATGGAGCGCCGACCGATCGCCAGCGGCATCCAGCAGATCGTGATCCACAGCGCGAAGAAGCCGGAGTTCGCGGGCGTCGACCCGTACAATTTCTACATCGACCGCAACAGCGACGACAATGTGAAGGAAGTGACGGCCAGTTGAGTTGACATTCATGTCAGCAAATGGGAGCCTGCCGGCACATGTTCCGCCATCCCGTCGCCATCCACGCCGCCGACATCGACCACATGGGTCATGTCAACAACGCCGTGTACCTCAAGTGGGTGCAGGAAGCGGTGATCGACTATTGGCGCAGCGTCGCGCCGCCGAACGCGGTCGCGAAACACCTGTGGGTCGCGCTCAAGCACGAGATCACCTTCCTCAAGCCAACCTTCCTCCAGGACAAGGTCGTCGCTGAAGTGATCGCGGAGAAAGTCGAAGGCGCCCGCGCCTTCTTCCACACCGTCCTGCGCCGCGGCGATGAGGTGCTGAGCGAGATCCAGAGCACCTGGTGCTGCCTCGACGCGGCGACCAAGCGGCCCGCCCGCCTCGCGCGCGACGTGGTCGGCCGCTTCGTTCCGCCGAGCGCCTAGGCCGCCGCAGCCTTCTCCGCCGCGTCCCACCGCGCTGTCAGGGCGCGTGCCGTCTCGACATCGACCGGGAAATCGACCTCGCCCCATTCCTCGCCCTCGATGTCGAGCGTCCACACGTCCGCCGACTGAGCGAGCTGGTGGATCACGCGCAGGTACCAGATGGTGGTCCCCTCGGGGCTGCGCATCGCGCGCTCGATCGCTGCGCGGAACTGCCCCGCCCCGCCGCCGCGGAAGGCGAGCAGGCCGATCGATTCGGCGTTGACGCTGTCCATCGGCAGCCGTTTGCCGATCGCCCTGAGGCGCCCGCCCTCCTCAACCACCTTCATGTCGTCCTCGTCGTAGGACGGCTTTCGGTCGATCGTGACACAAATGCCCTGCTGCCCGTTGCCGACCACCCGGCGCATCAGTGCGCGCGACACCAAAGTGTCGCCATTCCACACCAGGCAGTCGCCCTCGAGCTCCTCGCGCGCCATGAACAGGGACCCGGTATTGTCCGCGACCTTGAAGAAGGGGTTGTAGATCGTCCGTACCGCCGGACCGCCGCTGCGCCGCGCGATCGCCTCGCTCACCAGCTCGTCGTGGAAACCGGAGACGACCACCGCCTCGTTGACGCCGTTGGCCTCGAGCGTGTCGAGCTGGCGGTCGAGCAGGCTGCGCCCGGTGAAATTGATCAGGCACTTGGGCCGGTCGTCGACGAGACGGCCGAGCCGCGAGCCCTGCCCGGCGGAAAGGATAATCGCTTTCATCAGGAACGTGGCCTTCGCTTGGAAATGCGGCGGCGATTGGGCATTAGCAGATTAGCCACTCTCATAAGGATGACGGCGTGAAGAAGATCGAGGCGATCATCAAGCCGTTCAAGCTCGACGACGTGAAGGACGCGCTGCACGACGTCGGCGTTTCCGGGATCACCGTCACCGAGGTCAAGGGCTTCGGCCGCCAGAAGGGCCACACCGAGCTCTACCGCGGCGCCGAATATGTGATCGACTTCCTGCCCAAGGTGAAGATCGAAGTGATCGTCGAGGATTCGCTCGCCGACAATGTCATCGAGGCGATCGAGAGCGCCGCCCGCACCGGCCGTATCGGCGACGGCAAGATTTTCGTGCTCGACGTCGAGCAGGCGATCCGAATCCGCACCGGCGACCGCGGGGCCGACGCGATTTGACGAAGCGAAAATCGTCACCCCGGACTTGATCCGGGGCCTGCCTTTCCTTTTAAAGCTGAAGTAGGCGGATCCCGGCTCAAGGCCGGGATGACGATTAAAATTGTCC
The DNA here is from genome assembly GCA_035700945.1 of Sphingomicrobium sp. Classification (GTDB taxonomy): domain Bacteria; phylum Pseudomonadota; class Alphaproteobacteria; order Sphingomonadales; family Sphingomonadaceae; genus Sphingomicrobium. The sequence continues at coordinate 6,258 of DASSOE010000092.1, forward strand.
CCGCTACAGAACGACCGATGGACGAACGCCTCGCCTCCATGTCGCCCGACGAGCTGCGGTCGGCGATGCGAAGCCTCGGCTACCGCACCCAGAACGACCTCGCGCAGGCGATCGGCGTGTCGCGTTCCGCGGTCAGCCTGTGGCTCGAAGGCAAGGTCGGCGTCCCGCGGCCCGTGGCGATGCTCCTGAGGATGCTCGTTTCCGCGCAGCGCCGCGCCTACTGACCCCCGATGCTCGAGCTCGACGACCAGCAACAGGCCGCCCGCGACTGGTTCGAATCGCTTCGGAGCCGCATCTGCTCGGCATTCGAAGAAATCGAGCGCGAGGCCGGTTCGGACGCCGCTTTCGCGTTCACGCCGTGGGATCGGACCGATGCCAGTGGCGGCCCCGGCGGCGGCGGGGTGCGCGGGCAAATGGCCGGCAAGGTGTTCGAGAAAGTCGGGGTCAACGTCTCGACCGTCGGCGGCAGCTTCAGTCCCGAGTTCGCGGCAAACATCCCGGGCGCCGAGGAGGATCCGAGCTTCTTCGCCACCGGTATCAGCCTCGTCGCGCACATGGCCAACCCGCACGTCCCCGCGGTCCACATGAACACGCGCTTCCTGACCACCACGAAGCGCTGGTTCGGCGGCGGCGCGGACCTCAACCCGGCAATTCCCTACGAGGAGGACACCGATGCGTTTCACGCGCGCCTGCGCGCCGCCTGCGCCGCCCACGATCCAACTTTTTATCCGCGCTTCTCGAAATGGGCCGAGGAATATTTCTGGCTTCCGCACCGCGGAGTCTCGCGCGGCGTCGGCGGCATCTTCTACGATTATCTCGAGGACCATTTCGACGCCCATTTCGCGTTCACGAAAGACGTCGGCGAAGCGTTCCTCGACATCGTCCCACAGCTCGTCCGCAAGCGCATGGAGACGCCCTTCACCCCCAACGACATGGAGTGCCTGCTCGAATTCCGCGGCCGCTACGTCGAGTTCAACCTCCTCTACGACCGCGGCACCCTGTTCGGACTCAAGACCGGCGGCAACGTCGACGCGATCCTGATGAGCCTGCCGCCGCTGGCGAGGTGGAAATGATTCAGCTCCTCCCAGCCGGCGAAGTCGGTGGGGAGGGGGACCGCCGAGCGACAGCTCGGTGGTGGAGGGGTCGGCGCCAAACCCCTCCACCATTGAATCTTCGTTCAATGGTCCCCCTCCCCATCGCTTCGCGATAGGGAGGAGCCAATGGCCTACGACCCGCTCCCCGACAGCGACCTCGCCGCCGTCGTCACCTACCTCGAGATGCGCGCGCCGCCTGACATCGAAGTGCCGCCGTCGACCCTCGACCTGCAGCGCATCGAAAGTCCGACGGCCGAAGAATATCGCGCCCTCTTCCGCCTCGTCGGCGCGCCCTGGCTGTGGTTCTCGCGCCTGATCCTCGATGACGACAAGCTGCTGGCGATCATCGGCGATCCGAAGGTCGAACTTTACGTCGTTCGCGATGGAAACGCCCGCGACGTCGGCATGCTCGAGCTCGATCTCCGCACGGCGGGTGAGTGCGAACTCGCTTTCGTCGGCCTCATTCCCGATCTTACCGGCCTCGGCCACGGCCGCTGGCTGCTCGCCGAGGCGGTGAGCCGCGCCTGGCGCGACGGCGTGACCCGCGTCCATGTCCACACCTGCTCGCTCGACCATCCGGCGGCGCTCGCCGCCTATCGCCGCGCGGGCTTCACGCCGTACAAGCGCGCGATCGAGCGCTTCCCCGACCCGCGCCTGCTCGGCATCCTCCCGAAAGATTCAGCGCCTCAGGTCCCGCTCCTCGGCACCGATGCCTCGGCCGCGCCCGTTTCCGAGCGCTGAACGTAGATCCGCGCCAACATCACGAACAGCATGACCGACAGCAATCCGCTGAGCAGCTGGCTGACGATCGAGATCAGCAGGCCGCCGAGCGAGCGCGGCCCAGCGTCCTCGACGATCATCCGGATCAGCAGACCGAACACGCTGTCCACTGCCCACAGCAGCGCCAGCGCGCCGATGCCGAACAGCAGCAGGAAGACGAACAGCCGCCACCAATTGCCGCGCGAAAGGTCCCAGCTCCGCCGCAGGATCGCAAGCGGTCCGATTTCTTCCGCGCTCGCGACCGCAGACGACAGCATCAGCCGCACCGCCACGAACGCGAACAGCGCGCACAGCAGGATCAGCGCGAGCGATGCGGCGAGCGAAGGCTTGCTCTGGTTCGCCTGCAGAAAGGCGTAGAGCGCCGAGCCGATCAGCATGATCGGCACCAGCCACAGCAGCGTTGCGGCGACATAGGCCCACAGGCGCCTAGCGCCGTGCAAGATCGCCTCACCGACCGAAACGTGCGGCCCGATCGCAAGGCGGATCACCGCCAGTTGCCCGACGAGCGAGATCAGCAGCGCAACGAGAGCGATCGCCATCCATGGGCCCGCTGGCGGGAATTCTCCCGCGTGCGCGACAGGCGTGGTCACGTTGAGGACCAGCCCAGGGAGGACGAACAGCGCGAGCGCCACCGCCAGGAACAGGCGGCCGTCGCGCGCCAGGACCGCGGTCGTTTCCTCCCACGCGCGGGAAAGCGAGAGTTTGGACATGGATTTCCTCGTTGCTGGCCGGGCCTTATGCGGACGCCGGGCGAAACGCGCAACTTGCCCCGCTTTGTCCCGGAGGCCATGTCGGCGGCGCGAATGGACAGGATCGGCGGCATCGAATGGCGCGTGAGCGAGGCGCCGGTCCCCTACGAGGAGGCGCTGCGCTTCATGGACGCGCGCGCCGCCGCCATCCGCGAGGGAACGGCGAGCGAATGCGTGTGGCTGCTCGAGCACCCGCCCCTGTTCACCGCAGGCACCAGCGCCGACCCCTCCGAGCTCACCAACCCGCAGCATTTCCCGGTGTACGAGGCGGGCCGCGG
>DASSOE010000093.1:0-8888 GCA_035700945.1 Sphingomicrobium sp.
CCGGGCGCGGATTGACTTTTCGCCGCGCCTCCCCAGTTGTTTCACCAAAGCAACCTCTCGCCGCAACGCGGGTTGACGGCGTGAAGATGAACAGCTCCGGGGAGCATCGATGCGTGTCCTGATCGTCGAAGACGAACCCAATCTCGGGCGCCAGCTCCGCTCGACGCTCGAAGGCGCCGGCTACGCCGTCGATCTCGCGACCGACGGCGAGGATGGCCATTATCTCGGCTCGACCGAAAGCTATGACGCGGTGATCCTCGATTTGGGGCTACCCGAGATCGACGGCCTGACCGTGCTCGATCGCTGGCGCAAGGAGGGGCGCAAGATGCCCGTCCTGGTGCTGACCGCGCGCGACAGCTGGTCGGACAAGGTCGCCGGGCTCGACGCGGGCGCCGACGATTATCTCGCCAAGCCGTTCCAGACCGAGGAGCTGATCGCGCGGCTGCGCGCGCTCATCCGCCGATCGTCGGGCAACGCCTCGTCCGAGCTCAACGCCGGCGACATCCGGCTCGACACCCGATCCGGCAAGGTGACCAAGGCGGGCGAGCCAGTGAAGCTCACCGCGCAGGAGTACAAGCTCCTCTCCTACCTCATGCACCACAAGGGCAAGGTGGTGAGCCGGACCGAGCTCATTGAGCATATCTACGACCAGGATTTCGACCGCGATTCGAACACCATCGAAGTGTTCGTCACGCGCATCCGCAAGAAGCTCGGCGCTGACGTGATCACGACCATTCGCGGCCTCGGCTACAGCCTCGAGGAGCCGGCGGAGGCTCGCGCGAGTTGAACAAGGAAGCCGCCACCGTCGCGGCGGCGTCCGAACCTCCCTCCGCCGCCAGCCGAAGGACCCATCGAGTCCGCACCGGCTCCCTCACACGGCGCATCATCGGCGTCGCGGCGATATGGATCGTCACTTTGCTGCTGAGCGGCGGCTTCGCGCTCGACCGCATCCTCACCCATACGATCGTCGACAATGTCGATTCGCAACTGGTCACCATCCTCAACGGCATGCTCGGCGCGGCGGAGATCGGCCCCGACGGCGAAGTCCGGTTCAGCCGCCCGCCCGCCGACCAGCGCTTCATCGATCCTTATTCCGGGCTATATTTCCAGATCAGCGGCGCCGGCGCGGACACGTTCGCGTCGCGGTCGCTGTGGGACCGCCGTCTGCGGATCAGCAGCAATCATGTCGACCTCAAGCCGCACCTCTACGACAGCAACGAATTCAGCACGCCGGGGCACGAGGACGCGCTGAGGATCGTCGAGCAGGACGTGATCCTGCCCGGCTCGCCGGTGCGCTGGAAGTTCCAGGTGGCGGAATCGCGCGAGACGATCAACGAGCAGATCCACCGGCTGCGCTCGACCTTGTTCTGGAGCTTCACCGCGCTCGGAGTCGGCCTGCTGATCCTCGCCGCGCTGCAGACGGTTTACGGCCTGTGGCCGCTGCGGCGCGTGCGGCGCGACGTCGCGGCGATCCGGTCGGGGGAAAAGTCGCGCATCGGCAAGGACTTCCCAGCCGAAATCCGGCCGCTCACGGAGGAAATCAACCAACTGCTCTCGCACAGCGAGGCGCAGGCGGAGGAAGCGCGGCGGCACGCGGGCAACCTCGCCCATGCGCTGAAGACGCCGCTGACGGTGATCACCAATGCCGCGACCGCGCATGCCCCCGACCTTGTCGACACCGTGTGCCGCGAAGCGCTGGTGATGCGGCGCCAGGTCGACCACCACCTCGCCCGCGCCCGCGCGATCGGCCGCCGCGCCTCGGCGCAGGCGCGCGCGACGGTGTGGGAGAGCCTGCAGGCGGTGCAGCGCGCGGTCGAGCGAATGCACGAAAAGGTGACGATCGACATCGCCGGCGACCATGAGGCGCAAGTGCGGGTCGAGCGCCAGGATCTCGACGAAATGCTCGGCAACCTCGTCGAGAATGCCGCGAAATATGGCGGCGGACGGGTGTTCGTAACGGTCGAGCTGAGGGACGGCATGGTCGACATCCTGATCGAGGACGACGGTCCGGGGATCCCGGTGGAATTGCGGGGCGAGCTCTTTACCCGCGGCGCGCGGCTCGACACGACCGGCAAGCCGGGCACCGGCCTGGGGCTCGCGATCGTCCGCGACGTCGCGCAAATCTACGGCGGCAAGGTCTCGCTCGAGGAGAGCGAGGACCTCGGCGGGCTCCTGGCGCGGCTGACGCTTCCGGCGGGTTAATTCCTCCCCATCGCCCGCGATGGGGAGGGGAACCATGCGAAGCATGGTGGAGGGGTCCGGCGCCGGCGCCAATTACCCCTCCACATCGAATGTCCGTTCGATGGTTCCCCTCCCCACGAGCTTCGCTCGCAGGGAGGAGCCGTTCATTCGTCGAAAAGTCTTGCCAAATAACAAGCGGTTGCGGCATTCCGCTCCGGATTCTCCGGAGGGGTGATATTCCATGAAATTCAAGATGTTGGCGCTCGCCACCGCGAGCCTGATGGCGGTTGCGGTTCCTGGCGCCGCGCAGACCGCCAAGCCCGTCTATGGCGACTGGGGCTACAATGCCGCGGCGATGGACCGGTCGGTCAAGCCCGGCGACGATTTCTGGGCTTACGTCAACGGCACCTGGGACAAGAACACGCAGATCGCCGCCGACCGCGCGTCGGCCGGCCCGTTCGTCACCCTTTCGGACCAGGCGGAAAAGGACGTCCGCCAGATCGTCGAACAGCTCGCCAATGACCCGAACCGCGACCACCTCGGCCAGCAGATCGGCGATTATTATGCGAGCTATGTCGACACGGACGCGATCGATGCGGCCGGGACCGCGCCGCTGAAACCCTATCTGGCCGAGATCAACGGCGCCAAGTCGCGCGCTGAGCTGCTATCGCTGTTCGTCAAGCCCGGCTTCGCGAGCCCGGTGGACGTCTCGATCATCCCCGACTTCAAGAATTCGGAGCGCTATACCGCGATCGCCGGCCAGGCCACGCTCGGCATGCCGAGCCGCGAATATTATCTCGACGACAGCGCCAAGATGAAGGCGCACCGCGCTGCCTATCGCGACTATATCGTGACGATCGAGAAGCTCGCCGGGCTGCCCGGCGGCGAAGCGGCCGCGGACCGCATCATCGCGCTCGAGACGGCGCTGTCGAAGGCGCAATGGCCGGCCGCCGAGCGCCGTGACATCGACAAGATCTACAACCCGATGACGCCCGCCGAGCTCAGCAAGCTGGCGCCGCAGTTCGATTGGACGTCGACGCTCGCCGAGGCCGGCCTCGGCAGCGCCAAGAGCGTGATCGTCACCGAGCCGTCGGCGGTCGCCGGCGCGGGCAAGATCCTCGCCTCGACCCCGCTGTCGACCTGGAAGGAATGGCTCGCGTTCCGCTTCGTGTCGGACCACGCAAGCTATTTGCCCAAGGCGATCGATGACGCGCGCTTCGGCTTCTACTCCAAGGAGCTCTCGGGCGTTCAGCAACAGCGCGACCGCTGGAAGCGCGGCATCTCGGCAGTCAATGGCGCGCTCGGCGAGGGCGTCGGCGAGATTTACGTGAAGAGCCACTATCCGGCCGAGTCCGAGCGCCAGATGACCGAGCTGATCGACAATCTGCGCGCCGCCTATCGCGACCGGATCACCAACAACAGCTGGATGGACGACGCGACCCGCAAGGCCGCGCTCGAGAAGCTCGCCGCGTTCGAGCCGCGCATCGGCCACCCGGTGAAATATATCGACTATTCGTCGATGAAGGTCGTCAAGGGCGACCCGCTCGGCAATGCCATGCGCGCCGGCGAGTTCGACTGGAATCTGGAGCTCAGCCGCTTCCCGAAACCGGTGGATCGCACCTTGTGGGGCATGTATCCGCAGACGATCAACGCCTACTACAACCCGCTCGCGAACCAGATCACCTTTCCGGCCGCGATCCTTCAGCCGCCCTTCTTCGATCCCAACGCCGATCCCGCCGCCAACTATGGCGCGATCGGTGCGGTGATCGGCCACGAGATGGGCCACGGCTTCGACGACGAGGGCCGCAAGTTCGACCCGAAGGGCAACCTGCGCGACTGGTGGAGCGCCGACGCGGCGAAGCTCTATTCGCAGCGCACCGACAAGCTGGTAAAGCAGTATGACGCGTTCAGCCCCTTCCCGGGCGTGAACCTCAACGGCAAGCTGACGCTGGGCGAGAACCTCGGCGACCTGTCGGGCGTCGAAGCGGCCTATGCGGCGTACAAGATGTACACCGCCAAGCATGGCGAGCCGCCCGTGATCGACGGCCTCAGCGGCGACCAGCGCTTCTTCATTGCCTATGCGCAGGCGTGGCAGGGCAAGGACCGCGAGGACGCCGAACGGCAGCAGATCCTCACCGACCCGCACAGCCCGGACAAGTACCGGGTCAACGGGATCGTGAGGAACGTCGACGCCTGGTACAAGGCGTTCAACGTCCAGCCGGGCGACAAGCTGTACCTGCCGCCGGAGCAGCGGGTGCACATCTGGTAATCAACAGAAGACCGATTTCGGGGGAAGTCAGGATGAGAGTTCGAGCGTTTTTGTTGATTGCCGGCGCCACGCTCATCGCCGCGTCCCCCGCCGCTTCGGCGAACAAGCCCGCCTTCGGCGTTTGGGGCTATGACGCCACGGCGATGGACAGCTCGGTCAAACCGGGCGACGACTTCTTCGATTATGTGAACGGCGCCTGGGCCAAGCGCACCGAGATCGCGGCCGACCGGACCTTCGCCGGCATCGACTCCGTCCTCAACGACCAGATCGAGCGCGACGTCCGCGCGATCGTCGAGGACATGGCCAAGGACCCGACCGCGAACGGCAAGCTCGGCCAGCAGATCGGCGACCTCTACGCGAGCTGGATGGACGAGGCGCAGGTCGAGCAGCTCGGCACCGCGCCGCTCAAGCCGTGGCTCGACAAGATCGCGGCGGTGAAAACGCGCGGCGAGCTCGTCGACCTGTTCGCGAGCCCGGGCTTCGATTCGCCGGTCGGCCTGTTCATCATCCCCGACCTCAAGAATCCGACGAAATACGCGGTTTACGCAGGCCAGTCGGGCCTCGGCATGCCCAACCGCGACTATTATCTGCTCAAGGGCGAGAAGTACGATGCGTATCGCAAGGCCTATCGCGATTATCTCATCGAGCTGCAGCGGCAGGCCGGGATCAGCGATGTCGAGGCGCGCGCCGACCGGATCATCGCGCTCGAGACAGAGATCGCGAAAATCCACTGGACTCCCGAAGAGAGCCGCGACGTCGAGAAGATCTACAACCCGATGACGCGCGCCCAGCTGAAGTCGTTCGCGCCGCAGCTGCAGTGGGACCGCGCGCTGACGAAGCTCGGGCTGCCCAAGGTCGACAAGGTCATCGTCGCCGAGAAGAGCGCGGTCGCCGCCGAGGCGAAGCTGTTCGCCTCGGTTCCGCTCGACACCTGGAAGGACTGGACCGCGGTCCATTTCATCAGCTCGAACGCGCAATTCCTGCCCAAGGCGTTCGACGAGGCGAAATTCAACTTTTACTCGAAGACTCTGCGAGACGTGCCGGCGCAGCGCGCGCGGTGGAAACGCGGCGTCGACATGGTTAACGGCGCACTCGGCGAAGGCGTCGGGCAAATCTACGTCCAGCGCCACTATCCGCCCGAAAGCGACCGCCAGATGCGCGAGCTGATCGGCAACATCCTCGGCGCGCTCAAGGAGAAGATCACCAACAGCAGCTGGATGGATGCGCCGACCAAGACGCGCGCGCTCGAGAAGCTGGCGACCTTCGATCCCAGGATCGGCCACCCGTCCAAGTACATCGATTATTCGTCGCTCGAGGTGAAGCGCGGCGATTTGCTGGGCAATGCGATCCGCGCCCAAGACTTCCAGTGGAAGCTGCAGCTGTCGCGCTTCCCCAAGCCGGTCGATCGCTCGTTGTGGGACATGCTTCCGCAGACCAACAACGCTTATTACGACCCGACGCAGAACCAGATCACCTTCCCCGCGGCAATCCTGCAGCCGCCCTATTTCGACCCGAACGCCGATGCCGCTTCCAACTACGGGAGCATCGGCGCGACAATCGGGCACGAGATCGGTCACGGCTTCGACGACCAGGGCCGCAAGTTCGACGCCCACGGCAAGCTCACTGACTGGTGGACCGCGACCGCCGCGAAACTCTACACGACCCGGGCCACGGACCTGGTCAAGCAATATGACGCTTACGAGCCGATCCCCGGCGTCCACATCAAGGGCCAGCTGACGCTGGGCGAAAACCTCGGCGACCTCGGCGGGCTCGAGGTCGCCTACGCCGCCTACCGCCGCTACGTCGCCGAGCATGGCGAGCCGCCGGTGATCGACGGGCTGAGCGGCGACCAGCGCTTCTTCATCGCCTACGGCTACAGCTGGCAGCGGAAGAACCGAGAAGGTGCGGAGCGCGCGCAATTGCTGGCCGACCCGCACAGCCCCGCCAAGTATCGGGTGAACGGCGTCGTCAGGAACATCGACGCCTGGTACAAGGCGTTCGACGTCAAGCCCGGCGACAAGCTGTACCTGCCGCCCGAGCAGCGGGTGCATATCTGGAATTGACGCGTCCCCGTCATTGGGAGGAGCGACAGCGACGAAGCAATCCAGCGGCGCGAACGATCTGGATTGCTTCGCTGCGCTCGCAATGACGGACTGGTTGCCGTCCAAACCGCCAGCGCCTAAGCGCCCGGCGTGACTGCGACCATCCACCCGTTGAACGCTGAACGCGCTCCCTCCCTCGACGCGCTGATGGCCCTCGTCGCGCTCGACATGAACGGCGTGAATGCCGTCATCCTCGAGCGGATGCAGAGCAAGGTCGCGTTGATTCCCGAGCTCGCCGGGCACCTGATCGCCGGCGGCGGCAAGCGCATGCGGCCGATGCTGACCCTCGCCTGCGGGACCCTGCTCGGCTACCCCGGCACGCGCCACCACAAGCTCGCCGCCGCGGTCGAGTTCATCCATACCGCGACCCTGCTCCACGACGACGTGGTCGACGGCTCGGGCATGCGCCGTGGAAAGCGCACCGCGAACCTCATCTGGGGCAATCCGGCGAGCGTGCTCGTCGGCGATTTCCTGTTCAGCCGCGCCTTTGAGCTGATGGTCGAGGATGGCAGCCTCAAGGTGCTCAAGATCCTCAGCCACGCGTCGGCGGTGATTGCCGAGGGCGAGGTCGAGCAGCTCACGGCGCAGCGGCAGATCGACACCGACGAAGACCATTATCTCGAAATCATCAGCGCCAAGACGGCGGCCCTGTTCGCCGCCGCGTGCCGCGTGTCGCCCGTGGTTGCCGAAGCGAGCGAGGACGCCGAGGTGGCGCTCGAATGCTACGGCCGGAATCTCGGCATCGCCTTCCAGCTGACCGACGACGTGATCGACTATGCGTCCGACGCGGCGACGATGGGCAAAGGCGTCGGCGACGATTTCCGTGACGGCAAGATGACGCTTCCGGTGATCCTCGCATATGCCCGCGGGAACGAAGCGGACCGGGCCTTCTGGCGTTCGGCGGTAGCCGGACAGCGCGTGTCCGAGGACGACCTTTCGCACGCGATTGCGCTGCTGAGGTCGACGGACGCGCTGGTGGACACGGTCGAGCGCGCCCGCCAGTACGGTCGACGCGCCGTTGACGCGCTGGCGATGTTCCCCGCAAGCAAAGCCAAGGCCGCGCTGACCGAAGCCGCCGAGTTCGCGGTCGCGCGGGCTTACTGAGGCTGTCCTACAGCATAGCGCCTGTGCCACAGGCGCACTGTGCGGCTACTACCTTCATGCGAACTCCTGTCGAGCAAGGGCTGCGTGCGCGCGCGCGCGTCCACGCGCACGCGTGGGACTGCTGCAATCGCTGCGTTTCGAGGCGGATTGTGAGTCGGCTGCCGATCGACGCAGTTCTGACGGACTTGCTGGCTGCGCTTCGCGAGACGATGCGGGCGCTACTGGTCGCGCCGCCGGGGGCGGGAAAAACGACGAAGGTGGCGCCAGCACTGCTCGGCGAGGACTGGTGTGGCGGGCAAGTGCTGTTGCTCGTGCCCCGCAGGCTCGCGGCGCGCGCGGCGGCGGAGTTCATGGCCTCGGCGCTGGGCGAAAGGACCGGCGAGACGATCGGCTATGCGACCCGGCTCGACAGCAAGGTCGGCAACGGCACGCGCGTGATCGCCATGACCCACGGCGTGTTCCTGTCGCGAATCCAGGCCGATCCCGAGCTTGCCGGCGTATCGGCGGTGCTGTTCGACGAGGTCCACGAGCGCGGCCTCGACAATGACCTGGCGCTGGCGCTCGCGCTCGACGCGGCAGGCGCGCTGCGGCCCGATCTGCGACTGGCGGCCATGTCGGCGACGCTCGACACGGAGCGCTTCCAGCGGTTGCTCGGAAACGCGCCGACGATCGTCAGCGAAGGAAGAAGCTTCCCGCTCGAGGTGCGCTACGCGGGCCGCGACCCTGGCGGGCGGATCGAGCCGCAGATGGCGTCGGCAATCCGGACGGCGCTCGCCGAGTATCCGGGTTCGCTCCTCGCGTTTCTGCCGGGTGTGGCCGAGATCGAGCGCACGGCCGATGCGCTCGGGACGCTGCCGGCGGACGTCGACCTGCACCGGCTGCACGGCGGGATTGAGCCTTCGGCCCAGCGGGCGGCGCTGGCGCCCCCACCCCGCGGCCGGCGCAAGCTGGTGCTCGCGACGAGCATCGCCGAGACCAGCGTCACGCTGGAGGATGTGCGTATCGTGGTAGACAGCGGGCTCGCGCGGCGCCCGCGCTACGACCGCGGCGCCGGCCTGACGCGCCTCGTTACCGAGCGGGCGAGCCGTGCCGCAGTCACCCAGCGCGCGGGTCGCGCGGCGCGCCAGGCCCCTGGCGTCGCCATCCGGCTGTGGGAGGAAGCCGCAACCGCGTCGCTGCCGGCGCACGATCCGCCCGAGATTCTCGAAGCCGATCTGTCGAGCCTGCTCCTG
>DASSOE010000094.1:0-10218 GCA_035700945.1 Sphingomicrobium sp.
GGAAACCTCCCGCTCCGCTCGTCCAGAGCCCCTTTTCGGTGAGCACACTCGGCTGCTGCTGGTCTAGGTCGGCGCCGCCGTTCGTTAGTGAGCCCTTCAGTGCGGTGACGAGGCACTACAAGTTTGCACTCGCAGAGAAGAGGTTTCGGATGTGGGGCCAGCCGATTGGGTCGGCGGCCAGAGAGTGGCGGGTCCTTTCATGGGCGAACTCGATCCGGAACTGGCGCTGATCGTGCGCGCACTTGCGCACGCGGCAGTGTCGCGAGATCGTGCGTTGAGGAGGCCTTGGCGGCCGCGTCAGCCTTCGAAAGGTTCTTTGACCCAATCGCGAGTCGATGGTGATCCGCATGCGCACTCTGATTTACGCAAGGTACAGCAGCCAGCTCCAGAACAGCCGGTCGATTGAGGACCAGATCCGAGTGTGCATGGAGCGCGCTGAGCAGGAAGGCTGGACGGTAATCGACGTTTTCAGCGACGCGGCCATCGGCGGCGCTGCGGGTACATCCGAACGCCAGCGACCAGGCATGAACGCATTGCTGGCGCGGGTTGAAGCCGGTGGGATCGATCAGGTGCTCGCCGACACCAGCAGCAGGATCGCCCGCAACCAGGGGGACGCTCATCATATCCGCGATCGCCTGAATTATTGTGGAGCACGGTTGTTCACGCTGAGCGATGGGGAGATCGACGCATTCAAGGGCGCCATCAAGGGATTGCTCGACGAACAGCAGCGCAAGGAACTCGCGCACAACATCAAGCGGGCCCAGAAGGGCAGGGTAGCCGAGGGGCGTTCGCCGGCCGGTCTCGCCTACGGCTATCGCACCGCCAACCGGATCGACGAGCGGGGCCAGTTCGTCCGGGGTCTCAGGGAAATCGAACCCGACCAGGCCGCGATCGTGCGCCGAATCTTTAGGGAGTATGCGGCGGGCCAGTCTGCGCGGCAGATTGCTCAGCGCCTCAACGCGGAAGGCGTAAGCGGACCCCGGGGAGGGGCGTGGAAGTCGACTACGATCTTAGGCGGCCGGAAACGCGGCGATGGCATGCTGCGCAACCGCCTTTATGTCGGCGAACTCGTCCACAACCGGACCAGCAAGATCGTCGAGCCGGTCAGCAGGAATGTCCGGATCCGTCCGAACGCCACCGAGAGCTGGACGGTGCAGCCGGTCCCCGAACTCCGCATCATAGAGCCCCCGCTTTGGGACCAGGCCCAAACGCAGTTGGAGATGCGTGGCACGACCCATCCGGAGACCCAGCGACGGCCGAAGCATCTCCTGTCGGGCTTGGGTCGCTGCGGCGTGTGCGGGTCCGGCTGGATCAAGATCAGGCGCGGCTTCTGGGGCTGTTCCGGGACGCGAAACGGCGCCGGCTGCTCTAATACGCGGATCGTCAGCGACGAGCGCTACCAGGCGCGCGTCCTTTCCGGCCTGAAAGAGCGCTTGCTTGATCCCGAGGCCGTGTCGCTTTGCGTCCGGCTTTATCACGAGGAGAATGCACGCAGGGACCGAGAAGAGGTGCGTGGTCGGCACAGACTCGAGCGCAAGCTCGCCGACACCAACGGCCGCATTGACCGCCTGGTCGAGGCGATTGCCTCTGGCGCAGGCGAATTCTCCGAGGTGCGTGAAAAGCTGATTGAGGCACGAATCGAACGGGACAGGCTCGTCGAAGAGCTCGCATCAACCGAAGCAGAGCGCATCATTGCGCTTCATCCAACCGTCGCATCGGACTACCGGGCCGCGGTCGAGGGATTGGATCAAACCCTCGCTGACGATGATTCGCCGGAGATCCGTGAGGATGCGATCCCGAGAATCCGCGGGTTGATCCATTCAATTACCGTCGTCCCGGCTCAGCGCGGGCGGGGTGTCGACATCGAAATTGAGGGCCGTCTCAACGCGATGATCGAGCTGGCTATGGGCAGGCCGGTCTCAGAGCCACTGACGTTAACGATGGAGCGGGTGAAGGGAATCGAACCCTCGTCGTAAGCTTGGAAGGCTTCTGCTCTACCATTGAGCTACACCCGCCCGGCTCAGACCGCATGCCATTGCTCGCGCGCGAAGGTCAATGCCAGTGCGCCCGGCTGCGCGTCTTGCCGCCGTAATGAAGGTGGACTAGGCCCCTCACCTCACTGCGTTTTCAGGAATTTTGGAGGTGCGGCCCGGTGCCCATTGAAACGGTCATCAAGCCGATTCTCGACACCGTTCTGGACGCCGTGATCGTCATGGACCGCGGCGGGATAATCCGCGCCTGGAACCGCCACGCCGAGTCCATGTTCGGATGGTCGGCCCAAGAGGCGATCGGGCGCGAGCTCGGCGAGCTGATTGTTCCACCGTCTTTTCGCCAGGCGCATTGGGATGGCCTCGCCCGCTTCAATGCGGAGGGCGTTGGAAGGGTGCTCGATATGCGGCTGGAGCTCTCCGGCCTGCGACGCGACCGCAGCGAGATCCCGGTCGAGCTGGCGATCACGCTCGTCAGCCGCGACGGGCGTGATGCATTCGTCGGCTTCCTTCGTGATCTTTCCGAGCGGCGCAGAGCCGAACAGCAGGTGGAGTTTCGTCTGCGCGAGAGCCAGCTGATGCTCGATCTCACCGACCGCGCGAGCCGCGACGAAAGCTTCGAGGAAGTGCTGGTCGCCACGCTCGACGGAATCTGTGAGCTTGCGGATTGGCCATTGGGGCACGCATTCCTCGTCGCCGAAGACGACCGCCAATTGATTTCGTCGGTATGGAGCAGCCAAGCGCAGAGCGATGCGCCTGAAGTTGTGCGCGCGACAGAGGATGAGGAGTTCGTCGCGGGTGTTGGACTGCCCGGCCGGGTGCTCGATTCCGGAGAGCCGACCTGGATGGCGAATGTCGAATCTGAATCCAACTTTCCACGCCATGGAATCGGCGTCGTAAGCGGCTTCGCCTTTCCGGTGTTCAGCGGCGGCCGCTGCGTCGCGGTCCTCGAATTCTTTTCGCGCGATCGCCGAGAACCGGAAGCCGCACTTCTGCTCTCCGCGCGCGCCGTTGGTGCGCAGATCGGACGCGTGCTGGAACGTAAGCGTGCCGAGAATTTCCAGGCATTGCTGCTTGCGGAGCTCAACCATCGGGCGAAGAACATCCTCGCGGTCGTGAGGGGAATTGCGCACCTCAGCTTCAATTCGTCGAGCAACATCGAAGAAGCGCAGCGAACCTTCGACCGGCGGCTCGATTCGATCGCCAAGGCCAACGACATCCTGCATGCGCAGAGCGGGAAGGCTGCCCTGCTCGGCGATATCGTGCGGGAGTCACTCGAAGGTTGCGGCGCGCCTTCGGACCGGCTGACGATCGGCGGACCGGCGATTTGCGTCGATTCATCGAGCGCCATCATGTTCTCCCTGGCGGTGCACGAGCTATGCACCAACGCACTCAAATATGGAGCGCTCTCCGGCGCCGCGGGGCGGGTGACGATCGGCTGGTCGACCGATGACGATGATCCGATGCGCTTCAATTTCTCGTGGGTGGAGGCGGGCGGGCCGCCTGTTGCCCCGCCCAAGAGCCAAGGCTTCGGAACCCGCATTCTGAAGCGCGGCATGGAGATGGAGACCGGCGGACGTGCGGAGATCGCCTATCCTCCCGAAGGATTCGCCTACCGGCTGCGCAAAGCACGCCACGATGGCGTGGTCAGCGACCGCGCCGCGGCATGAGCTTGACCTGGGCAATGCTGCCGTAATACCAGCGAATTCGCATGACGCACCTGAACACCATCGCTGCTGCTCCGGCTGCCCGCTTCTGGTGGCGCGCGGCTCCGCACGCGGC
This sequence comes from Sphingomicrobium sp., assembly GCA_035700945.1. Classification (GTDB taxonomy): domain Bacteria; phylum Pseudomonadota; class Alphaproteobacteria; order Sphingomonadales; family Sphingomonadaceae; genus Sphingomicrobium. The sequence continues at coordinate 3,771 of DASSOE010000094.1, forward strand.
GCGATGGCGCGATTGATCGATTAGCCAACCGATCGTCGACTGCCCGCCCGCCATCCGGCGGGCTTTTTTGTTTCAGGTGAGTTCATGACCCGGATTCTGTCTTTCGCGCGCGAATTCCGCGCCGAACCGCGACCGCAGGACGCCGCTGCCGAAGGCGCGATTATGCGGCTCCTCGACGGTGGCGACCTCGATCGTAACGATGCTCGCGCCTTGTTCGGCCGAATCGTCGAAGGCACACTCGGCGAACCGCTGATGGCCGCAGCCTTCGTCGCCCTTCGGGTGAAGGGCGAGACCGCCGAGGAGCTGACGGGCGCCGCGCTCGCGCTGCGCGAGGCGGCGCGGCATTTCCCCACCCCCTCCTACCTTTTCGCCGACAGCTGCGGGACGGGTGGCGACTTCTCCGGCTCGATCAACGTCTCGACCGCCGCCGGCCTGGTCGCCGCGGCTTGCGGTTTGCCGGTGGTCAAGCATGGCAATCGCTCGTTCACGTCGAAGTGCGGTTCGGCCGACGTGCTCGAAGCGCTGGGCGCGCGGCTTGACCTGTCGCCGCTCGAATCGCGCGAGATCCTCGACCGCACCGGCTTCTGCTTCCTGCTCGCGCCGCTCTATCACCCGGGCATCGCCCATGCCGGGCCGGTCCGCCGCGCGCTCAAGGTGCGCACGATCATGAACCTGCTCGGCCCGTGCCTGAACCCGGCGCGGCCGAAGGTGCAGTTGCTCGGCGTCGCCGACCCGACCCTGCTGCGGCCAATCGCCGAGACGCTCCAGGCGCTCGGCGTCGGGCGTGCGCTGGTCGTGCACGGCTCCGGCCTGGACGAGGTCGCGCTGCACGGCTTCACCCGCACGGTGTCCCTCCGCGCCGGGCTGCTCGAGGAGATCGAGATCACGCCCGAGCAGGCGGGGCTGAAGCGCATGCCCGTGCAGCAGATCGCCGGCGGGACCCCCGCGGAAAATGCCGCCCGGCTTGCGAAGCTGCTGTCCGGCCACGGCCGCGAGGCGGACATGGCCGTGGTTGCGCTCAACGCCGGCGCTCTGCTGATGACTGCCGGCAAGGCCCCGAACCTGCGTGATGGCGTAGAGATGGCGTTCGAGGCGCTTCGCTCCGGACAGGCCAATGCCACGCTCCACGCTTTCGTCGAGGCGAGCCGTGGCTGAAGGCGTTCTCGGCCGCATCGCCGCGGCGAAGCGCGAGGAACTCGCGTCGCGCTTCGACGGCGTATCGCTGGATGCTCTGCGGGCGCGCGCGCTGCCGACCCTGCGCAGCCTCACTGCCGCGCTCGCACAGGACGGCGCCCGCTTCATTCTCGAGATCAAGAAGGCCTCGCCGTCAAAAGGCGCGATCCGGCCGGATGCCGACCCGGCGCAGCTTGCGCGCGGATATTCCGGCGTTGCCGACGCGCTCAGCGTGCTGTGCGATGGGCCGCATTTCGGCGGCTCGCTCGGCGACCTTGCCGCGGCGCGCCGTGGGTTCGACGGGCCGATCCTCGCCAAGGACTTCTTCATCGACGTGCGGCAGGTCGCAGAGGCGCGGATCGCGGGCGCCGACGCGATCCTCGTCATGCTGTCGCTGCTCGACGACGCAGCCGCGCGGGCGATGATCGCCGAAGCGCGGGGGCTCGGCATGGACGCGCTGGTCGAGGTGCATGACGAGGCGCAGATGCGCCGCGCGCTTGCCCTCGGAGCGCCACTGATCGGCATCAACAACCGCGATCTTCGCGACCTCGGCATCGACCTCGGCACGACCGAGCGCCTCGCGCGGCTCGCGCCCGACCGGCTGCTCGTATCGGAGTCCGGCATCCAGACGCGGGCCGACGTCGAGGGAATTGCACCACTCGTCGATGGCTTCTTGATTGGTTCATCGCTCATGCGCTCAGCCGACCCGGCTCAGGCGGCGCGGAAGCTCGTCTTCGGACGGACCAAGCTGTGCGGCCTGAATTGCGGCGCGGACATCCGCGCCGCCCGGCCAGCGGCGTTCGCAGGCTTCGTCTTCGTGCCTGGCAGCCCCCGCCATGTCACGGCAGACGAAGCCGCGCCGCTGGCCGGACTTGCCCGGCGCTCGGGCATCCGGCCGGTCGGCGTGTTCCGAGACGCGCCGCTGCGGACGCTCGCCGACGTGGCGACGCTGCTCAACCTCCATGCGGTCCAGCTCCACGGGCACGAGAACCGCGCTTATGTGCGCGCGCTCCGGCGCGAGCTTCCGGCATCGTGCGAGATCTGGACGGCGCTCAGCGTCGGCCGCGAGCCGCTGGCGAGCCGCGGCGGCGACCGGTTGGTGTTCGATAATGCAAGCGGCGGCAGCGGGCGCAGCTTCGATTGGAGACTGATCGAAAACCATCCGGAGCTGCCCCAGGCGATCCTTGCCGGGGGTATCGGCACGCACAATGCGGCCGCCGCGCAGGCGCTGGGCGCTTACGCGATCGATGTCGGATCGTCGGTCGACGATGCACCGGGGCGCAAGTCGCCGGAGAGGATCGCGGCCTTGTTCGAGGCGCTGCGCCCGAGTGCCCGCAAGCGGCTCCGCGAATGCGCCTGAATGGCCGCTTCGGCCGCTTCGGCGGCTGCTTCGTTCCCGAGATTCTCGTGCCCGCGCTCGAGCAGCTCGAGGGTGCGTTCCTCGCCGCGCAGCACGATCCGGCGTTCGCCAGCGAGCTCAACGAGCTGCTCGCGAACTATGCGGGCCGCCCGACGCCGCTCACGCGCTGCCGCAACCTGCCCGGCAACATCTATCTCAAGCGCGAGGACCTGCTCCACGGCGGGGCGCACAAGACGAACCAGGTGCTGGGGCAGGGGCTGCTCGCCAGGCGCATGGGGAAGACGCGGCTGATCGCCGAAACCGGTGCGGGTCAGCACGGGGTCGCGACCGCCATCGTCGGGGCGCTGCTCGGGTTCGAGACCGTCATCTACATGGGCGCGGAGGACGTCGAGCGGCAGAAGCTCAACGTCTTCCGGATGCAGCTGATGGGTGCGCAGGTGGTGCCGGTCGAAAGCGGCGGCCGGACCCTCAAGGACGCGATCAACGAGGCGCTGCGCGATTGGTCGGCGAGCTTCGAGACCACGCATTACCTGCTCGGCACCGCCGCCGGGCCGCACCCGTTCCCGACCATGGTCCGCGAGTTTCAGCGCGTGATCGGCCGCGAGGCGCGGGCGCAGATGCTCGACCAGACCGGGCGCTTGCCCGACGCCGTTATCGCCTGCGTCGGCGGCGGCTCCAACGCGATCGGCCTGTTCGCCGACTTCCTCGACGATCCGGTGCGGCTCGTTGGGGTGGAAGCGGCGGGGAAGGGTCTCGACGGAGAGGAGCATGGCGCGACGCTGCTCCGCGGCACGCACGGCATCCTGCACGGCGCCGAGACCTACGTGCTGCAGGACGAGGAAGGACAGATTGCCGACACCTGGTCTGTATCTGCGGGCCTCGATTACCCCGCAGTCGGGCCCGAGCATGCGCACCTCAAGGACAGCGGCCGGGCCGAATATGTCGGCTGCACCGACGCCGAAGCGCTCGCCGCGTTCAAGGCGCTCGCCGAAAGCGAGGGCATCCTTTGCGCGTTCGAATCCGCGCATGCTCTGGCGCACGCGCTGAAGCTTGCCGAAGCGGAGCCCGACAGCGCCATTCTCGTCGGTCTCTCGGGCCGCGGGGACAAAGACGTGACCCAGGCGCAGGCGCTGCTCGCATGAGCCGGTACGCGGACATGTTCGATCGCTTGAACGGACAGGGCGCGTTCGGCGCGTTCCTGATGCTCGGCGACCCGGATTTGGAGACGAGCGCCCGCCGGCTCGACGCTCTGGTCGAGGGCGGCGCCGACATGGTCGAGGTCGGAATCCCCTTCTCCGATCCCGTCGCGGACGGGCCGGTGATCCAGGCCGCCGCGCAGCGCGCGCTCGCGGCGGGCGTGCGCGTCGGCGATTGCTTCGACCTCATCGCCGGTTTCCGCCAGCACCATCCGCACGTGCCCATCGGCATCCTCACTTATGCGAACATCGTCGTCGCCCGCGCAGGCTTCATGAGCGACGCGGCGGAGGCGGGCGCGGACAGCCTGCTGATCGCCGACGTGCCGGCGCTCGAGGCCGAGCCGTTCGTGCGCGACATGGAGCAGGCCGGGATCGAGCCTGTGCTGATCGCCGCAGCGAACACGCCGGAGCCGACGCTGCGGCGCATCGCGGAGCTGTCGAGCGCTTACACTTATTGCGTCAGCCGTGCCGGCATCACCGGCACCCACGCGGGCGGGCAGTTCGATGCCGCGTTGATCCACCGTCTCACCGCCGCGGGCGCGCCGCCGCCGGTCTTCGGCTTCGGGATATCGGCTCCCGAGCACGTCGGCGCCGCGCTCGCCGCCGGCGCGAAAGGCGTCATCTGCGGCTCGGCGATCATCGATTGCGCCCAGCGCGGCGGCGACCTCCGCGAAATTGTCCGCGCGCTCAAGGCCGCGACAGGGAACGAGTCGGCGACGCAATGAATTGAGTCTCCTTGGGACGTGAGGAGACGAACACATGGCCGCGCGCGCAATCTGGCGAGGGCAAATCCGCCTGGCCCTGGTGTCGATCCCCGTCGAGCTCTACCCCGCGACCAAGAGCGGCGCTCAGATCCAGTTTCACCAGGTGCACGAACCGAGCGGCAAGCGCATCAAATATGAGAAGGTGGTGCCTGGCATCGGCCCCGTCGACCGCGACGAAATCGTCAAGGGCTATGAGGTGTCGAAAGGCCACTACATCCTGCTCGACCCGGAGGAGATCGAGAGCGTCAAGCTCGAGAGCCGCAAGACGCTCGAGCTGGTCGAGTTCGTCGATGTCGGCGACATCGACGCCATGTATTATGAAAAGCCCTATTTCGTCGTGCCCGCGGACGACCTCGCCGAGGAGGCGTACATCGTCCTCCGCGATGCGCTGAAGGCCGCGAAGAAGATCGGCGTCGGCCAGCTCGCGATGCGCGGCCAGGAATATGTCGTCGCGCTGAAGCCGTGCGGCAAAGGGCTGCTGCTCGAGACGCTCCGCTACGCGGACGAGGTCCACAAGGCGCAGTCCTATTTCCGGGAGATCGGCGCGTCCGAGCCCGACGCGGACCTGCTCGACATGGCCTCGATGCTGATCGAGCGGAAAACCGGCAAGTTCGACCCGACCGAGTTCCACAACCGCTACGTCGACGCGCTGCATCGCCTGATCGAGGAGAAGCAGAAGGCGAAGGGCGAGAAGGTCATCGAGGACCCGGACGCGAACGAGCCTCCACCGCGCGGCTCGAACGTCGTCGACCTGATGGCCGCATTGAAGCGCAGCCTCGGCAATGCGGAGGAGGGCGGCGGCAAGGCGGCCAACGAGAACAAGGGCGCGGCGAAGAAGCGCACCGCCACCAAGAAGCCGGCGCCTCGCCACGCACCGAAGAAGGCGCCCGCGAAGAAGGCCGCGGCAGGCGGGCGGAAGCGGTGATGACTCCCCTCCCTGGAAGGGAGGGGTTGGGTGCGAGCGCAGCGAGCACTCTTCCTTTCGACCCACGCGGAGCAGCCGGCATCGAGCCGTCAGCTCCGCAACCCACCCCTGACCCCTCCCTTGCAGGGAGGGGATAAGTGCCGACGCGCAACCTCGACATCGCGACCTATAATCGCAAGCGCGACTTCACCAGGACGAAGGAGCCCAGGGGCCGCAAGCTGAAAGGCAGCGGCGACAGCTTCGTCGTCCAGAAGCACGAGGCGTCGCGCCTCCACTGGGACTTCCGTCTCGAGCTCGACGGCGTGCTCAAGAGCTGGGCGGTGCCGAAAGGCCCGAGCGTCGACCCTGCCGAAAAGCGCCTCGCGATGCGCACCGAGGACCACCCCCTCGACTACGGCACGTTCGAAGGGACGATCCCCGCCGGCGAATATGGCGGCGGCACCGTGATGCTGTGGGACAGGGGCCGCTGGATCCCGCATCCGGACAAGGATCCGAGCAAGACGATCGAGGAAGGCCATCTCCACTTCACGCTTGAGGGCGAGCGGATGAAAGGCGAGTGGGTGCTGTTCCGCCTCAACCCGCGCAAGGGCGAGCGCGGCGAGCCATGGATGCTCAAGAAGGTCACGGACGAATATGCCGATCCCGAGAACGGCAACGCGCTCGTCGACGAGGGCACGACCAGCGTCACCACGGGCCGGACGATGGCGGAGATCGCGGCGGGCGAGGACGTGTGGCGCTCCAACCGCGGCGGTCAGAAGGGCGGCCGCGCGAAGAAGAAGGCGGGCAAGGCACCGCCTGCGTTCGAGCCGCCGCAGCTCGCGACGCTCGTGGACGACGTGCCGGCCGGGAGCGACTGGCTCTATGAGTATAAGTACGACGGCTACCGGCTGCTGCTGTCCGTCGGCGACGGCGTCGCGTCCGCTTTCACCCGCCACGGCAAGGACTGGAGCGACAAATTCAAGGCACTCGTCAAGGCCGCCGCCAACCTCCCCGCCGGCTGCCTGATCGACGGCGAAGCGGTCGCGCTCGA
>DASSOE010000095.1:0-23009 GCA_035700945.1 Sphingomicrobium sp.
GAGCGCCTGACGGAAGAGGCTCGACGTCGCGAGGACGTGGTGGCGATATCGGCGGCGACGGCCGAAGGGCTGGATGCGCTGCGCGAGCGGATGGCCGAATCCCTGAGGAGTAACGAGCAGGTGCACCAGGTGCGGCTCCCCGCCAGCGCCGGCGAAAAGATCGCCTGGCTGCACGCGCGCGGCGAAGTGCTCGAGCAGCGGCTCGACGAGGAGGAAGTGGAATTGTCGGTGCGGCTGTCACCCGACAATTGGGCGCGCTTTCAGGCGATGGAGCCTGCCTGAGCCTTCTTCGCGGCGGCCCAGAGCTCTTCTTTTTCATCGAGGCTCATGTCGGCGAATCCTGGCGTCTTCTCGATTGCGCGGAAGCGTTGCTCGAACTTGTCATTGGCTGCGCGCAGCGCGGCTTCAGGTTCGATGTTGAGATGACGTGCGAGGTTCACGACGGCGAACAGCAGGTCTCCCAGCTCGTCGAGCATGCGGTGATGATCGCTCTCGGCGTCGAGCTCGGCCAGTTCCTCGTCGATCTTGGCGCGCGGCCCTGAATTGTCGGGCCAGTCGAAGCCGACGCGGGCGGCGCGGCGCTGGAGCTTGGCCGCGCGCTCGAGAGCGGGCAGCGCCAGCGCAACGCCGGCGAGCGCGCTCTTGTCGGGGCTCGCCGCGCGTTCTTCGGCCTTGATCTGCTCCCACAAATGATGGCCGCCGTGCTCCGCGTCGCCGAAAATGTGCGGATGGCGGCGCTCCATCTTGTCGCAGATGCGGTCAATCACGTCGTCGAGCGTGAAATGCCCGGCTTCCTCGGCCATCTGGCTGTGGAAGACGACCTGGAGCTGGAGGTCGCCGAGCTCGTCGGCGAGCGCGTCCATGTCGTCGCGCGCGATTGCGTCCGCGACCTCATAGGCTTCCTCGATCGTGTACGGCGCGATCGTCGCGAATGTCTGCACCGTATCCCATTCGCAGCCGGTCTTGGGGTCGCGCAGCCGGCGCATGATCTCACGGAGGCGCTCAAGCGGCACGAGGGGGCCCTGCGTTTGAGAAATCTGGGAGTATGATAATATGCATTATGTAAAGTTCCAGATGCATCAGGCGACCAGGATCAGCCAGCGCCCTTCCACGCCCCAGCGGCTCAGCGTCGACAGGTAATTCATCCCGAGGACGTTCAGATCGTCGTTGTCGGCGACCTGAAGTCCGACATCGTGCCGGACGATGCTGCCGACGCTGAGCTCGTCGGCGCGGCCGCGCGCGACACGGATGATGCCGTTGCCGGTGCGGACGAACTCGTCGGCACGCGGCGAGACTTTCACGCCCGCCTCCCTTGCCGTCTCCCGATCGATCGTCGTCATGGTGGCGCCGCTGTCGACCAGGAACTTGACGTTTTGCCCGTTGAGCCTGGCGTGAACCCAGAAATGACCGTCGATGGCCATCGGGATGCGAGTCACCGCCCCTTCGGTAACCGGGCTTCCCAGCGCCTCGGCCTTGAGCCGCTCGGCGAGATAGCCGAAATCGTCGCGGAAGGTGAACAGGACGAAGCCCGCGGCGAGGATCACGACCCAGGCCATGGCCATGGTCACCAGCTTCGCTATCGGCTCGCGGCGCGACATCAGCGCGCCGAGCACGAGCATCATCGCCATCAGGATGTAGACTCCGCCGAGCATCAGGTCGTTGGTCATCATCAGGCGATCTCTAGCCCGTCATAAGCCGGCGCGGCCCAGTCGGGCAGCTCCGAAACCAGCGATCGATAATCGAGGCTGTTCCCCATGTGAACGAGGTAAAGCTGGCCTACGCGCAACTCCCTCGCCCAGCCGAGGACGGCATCGAGATGGGCGTGGGTCGGGTGCGGACGGCGCGTGAGGCAGTCGGCGATCCACACGTCCACGCCTTGATACAATGCCGACATCTCGTCGGTTAAGTCACTGAAGTCGACGGCATAAGCGATTGAATGACCGGCTTCGTCGAAGCGCATCCCGAGCGATTTCGTGTCCCCGTGCGGCTGATCGACGAAGCGCACGCTCGCATCGCGGAACGCGAATTCGGTGCAGAGCTTCTTCGCTTCGACGATCGGCCGGTAGAATTCGGATTCGGCGAAGGCATAGTCGAAGCGCTCCCGAAGCTCGTCGAGGACCTCGGCGCGGGCGTAAAGCGGCACCGGCCCGCGTCTTGCCCGCGCCACGGGCCTGAGCTCGTCGATCCCGTGGCAATGATCGCCGTGGCCATGGGTGACGATGACGCCGTCGAGCCGGCCGACGTTCGCAGCGAGCAGCTGTTGGCGCAGGTCAGGCCCGCAGTCGACGAGCATGCGCTCACCGGCGCTTTCGACCAGGATCGAGGTCCGCAGCCGGTAGTTGCGCGGCTCCGCTGGGTCGCACTGGCCCCAGTCGTTGCCGATCTTCGGGACTCCGGTCGACGTCCCGCACCCGAGGATGCGAACCTTCACGCGGCCTTTGCGAACAATTTGAAGAAGTTGGCGCTGGTGGTGTCGGCGAGATCTTCGGGATCCTCTCCCCTCAGCCGGGCTACAAAGCTCGCCGTATCGGCGACGAACGCCGGCTCGCACTTCTTGCCGCGGTGCGGGACGGGCGCAAGAAAGGGGGAATCCGTCTCCACCAGCATCTGGTCGGCGGGGAGCCATTTGGCCGTCGCCTGCAGGTCCTGAGCGTTCTTGAACGTCACGATTCCGGAGAGTGACACGAAGAAGCCGAGATCGAGCCCTTTGCGCGCCAACTCGGCCGAGCCGGTGAAGCAGTGGAGGACGCCGGTCACTCCCCCCTTCTTCACCGCGGCTTCGAGCATCTCGGCGGTGTCCTGCTCCGCGTCGCGCGTATGAACCACGAGCGGCAGCCCGGTTTCCCGCGCAGCGTCGATATGCGCCTCGAAGCGCTCGCGTTGCGCCTGCCGGTCAGACTTGTCGTAATAATAATCGAGCCCGCACTCGCCGATCGCGATCACGCGCGGATGATCGGCGGCATCGACCAGCGCCGCGGCGCCGAGGTCGGGATGAGCATCGGCCTCGTGCGGGTGAACGCCGACGCTTGCCCACACGTCCGGCTCGCGCTCGGCGAGCGCGATGATCTCGCCCCACTCACGCTGCCGCGTGGAGATGTTGAGGAAGCCGGCGACGCCGCGTTCGCGGGCGTTTTCCAGCACTTCGGCCTGCCGTTCGACCAACCCTTCGTAATTGAGGTGGCAATGGCTGTCGATCAGCCTCACGCCGCCTCCTCCTCTTCCAGCTCGAGCCGCGGGAAAAGCGGCGTCGGCTGCGCAATGGGCGTGTCGCCTTCGCCGGCGTCGATCAGGCTCAGCAGCTTGTCCGCCGACGACGGGATGATCGGCGCGATCGCACGCGCGAGATCGCGAACGGCGGCAACGAGCGTGCCGAGCACGGCGGCCATGCGCTCCGGGTCGGTTTTCCTCAGAGCCCAGGGCGCTTGCGTGTCGACATAGGCGTTGCAGGCGAACACAGCATGCAGCCACGCGTCGATGCCGACCGAGAAGGCGAAGCGCTCGAACGCTTCAGGCACTTCCTCGCGCGCCGCCTTGCGGACTTGCTCCAGCAATTGCCGGTCGTCGTCAGCTTCGCCGGGTTCCGGAAGAACGCCGCCCAAGTTTTTGTAAACCATCGATAATGTTCGCTGCGCGAGGTTGCCGAAGCTGTTGGCGAGCTCGGCATTGGCGCGGTTGACGATCGCCTCGGCGCTATAGCTTCCGTCCTGGCCGAAGGTCACTTCGCGCAGCAGAAAATAGCGGAGCGCATCGACCCCGAAGCGGTCGGCGAGCAGGATCGGGTCGACGACATTGCCGACGCTCTTCGACATCTTCTCGCCGCGGCTCAGAAGGAAGCCGTGGCCGTAGACCTGCTTCGGAAGCGCGATCCCGGCGCTCATGAGGAACGCGGGCCAGTAAACCGCGTGGAAGCGGACGACGTCCTTGCCGATCAGGTGGACGTCGGCGGGCCAGTAGCGGCGCCACAGATCGGTGTCGTCAGGGTAGCCGAGGCCGGTGATATAGTTGGTCAGCGCGTCGAGCCAAACGTACATGACGTGACCGTCGCTTCCGGGCACCGGAACGCCCCAATCGAAGCTCGTCCGCGAGATGCTGAGGTCCTTGAGGCCGCCTTCGACGAAGCGCACGACTTCGTTGCGGCGGCTTTCGGGACGGATGAATTCGGGGTTCGCCGAATAAAGGTCGAGCAGCGGCTGCTGGTATTTCGACAGCCGGAAGAACCAGCTTTCCTCGACCGTCCACTCGACTGGCGTGCCGTGCGGCGAGAGCTTCGAGCCGTCGTCGGCTGCGGACAGCTCCTCTTCCTCATAATAAGCCTCGTCGCGGACCGAGTACCAACCCTCGTAGCGGTCGAGATACAGGTCCCCGTTCGCCTCCATGGCCTTCCAGATCGCCTGGCTCGCGCGGTAGTGATCGGCTTCGGAAGTGCGGATGAACCGGTCGTATGACACGTTAAGGCTATCGCACATGTACTGGAAAAGACGCGACATCTTGTCTGCGAACGCGCGCGGCTCGACGCCTTCGCCGCGCGCCGCCTGCGCCATCTTGAGGCCATGCTCGTCGGTGCCGGTCTGGAAGCGGACGTCCCTGCCCTGCTGGCGCTGGAAGCGCGCGGCCGCGTCGGCCGCGATCGCTTCATAGGCGTGGCCGATGTGCGGCGGCCCGTTGGGGTAGCTGATCGCTGTCGTGATGTAGAAGGGCTCGCCCATGGCGATGGCCCTAGCCCCCCGCTCCTAGCGCTTCAAGGAAGCGTCATGGGCAACCTCGGCGAGATAGCCGCCGATCTCGAACACGGTCGCAGCAGGGTCGAGCGAAACCCGCGGCGCGATTGCAGCGAGCTCGCGCGTGTTGGCGTACGCGTCGAGCGCCCGCTCCAGCGAGCGTCCGCGAAGCTGCCGCGCCGCGCGCGCGATCAGCGACGGCGCGAGATCGAGGAACGCGGCGTAGCGTTCTGTGGCCCCCTTCTTGCCGAGTTCGGTCGCAAGCTCCGCACGGCGGGCGTTGGTGGGATCGCCGTCGCGAAGGATCGCCAGCGCCGAATCCTCGAGCCTGGCGAGGCCGAGCTCGGCAAAGGCCAGCGCCCGGCCCGCGGAGCCGAACGACATGGCGACGATGCGCTTGCGTTCCGCATCGGTGAGGCCGGGCGATCGCGCTTCGAGGATTGACGTCATGGCGTCGTCGCCGAGCGCATCGAAGTGGAGCAATCGGCAGCGCGAGCGGATGGTCGGCAGGAGCCGTCCGGGCGCGTGACTGACGAGGAAGAAGAGCGTGTTCGGCGGCGGCTCCTCGAGCATCTTGAGGAGCGCGTTCGATGCTTCCTTGTTGAGCTCGTCCATGCTGTCGATCACCGCCACGCGCCACGGCGACAGCGCCGCGGTCATGCCCATGAACTCGCCGAGTGCGCGGATCTGCTTGACGGTGATGTCGCGAGCGAGGCCCTCGCCTTTCTCCTTCGGCAGCCGTTCGAGCCAGCGCATGTCCGGATGGCTCCCGGCTTCGACCAGCTTCACCATCGGATGTCCGTCAGGGCTGGCCAGGCCGGGGGATTCCAATGGCGGACCGGCCGCGTCGGCAAGCACGCGCCGCGCGACGGCACGCGCGAAGCTTGCCTTGCCGACGCCGCGCGGGCCGGCGAGCAGCCAGGCGTGATGAAGCTTGCGTCCCGCCCAGGCGGTAGCGAACTGCTCGACAGCCCTCTCCTGGCCGACGATCATGGAAGCATGTCCGCGATAACCTCGAGGAGGCGCCGGGTCACTTCATCCGCCGTGCCCGACGCGTCGACCAGGCGGACCCGGTCGGGCTCCTCCGCTGCGAGGAGCCGGAAGGCGAGGTCGACCTTCTGGTGGTAGCCCTCGGGGCGGCCGCCGATCCGGTCACTCTCCTCATTATCGCGCGCCCGGGCTCTTGCCCCGCCCTCGGACAAAGCGAGGACCAGCGTGCGGTCGGGAAAGCACTGGTCGATCGCGAAGGCGTTGATCTCGCGCACCGCCTCGATCCCGAGCCCGCCGGCACCGCCCTGGTAGGCGAGCGAGCTGTCGACGAAGCGATCGCTCAATACCCAGCGCCCAGCCTCAAGAGCCGGAGCAATAGTCTTTTCCACGTGGTCCGCGCGGGCGGCGGCGAAGAGCAAAGCCTCAGCCCGCGCTCCCCATCGTTCCTCGGGTCCGGCCAATAATAGCTCACGGATCTTCTCCGCTCCTTCGCTTCCGCCGGGTTCGCGCGTGACGAGAACGTCGATGCCGCTCTGCCGCAGCGCCTCGGCCAGCGCTCTCACCTGCGTCGACTTGCCCGCCCCCTCCCCGCCTTCGAGCGTGATGAAGCGTCCGCGGCTCACGCCATCCCGACGAGCTGCTTGAGCCCGAGCCAGATGCGGCCGAAGAAGCCGGCGCTGCCGACGTCCTCGCCGGCGACCAGCGGCACCACCTGCGGCGGCGTATCGCCAGTCGTGATCACGAGCTGCGCGACCTCCTGACCCTTGGCGATCGGTGCCTTGAGCGGCCCCTGATAGCGGATTTTCATCGTGATCGGCTTGTTGGTGATCGACAGCGCCGCGGGGACGCTGACCGACAAGTCTCGCGGCGCGACGAGCGGCACCTCGCTATCGCTTCCGAGCTGCACCTGAGCCGTGCCAACCTTCGCGCCGGCCTTGAACAGCGCCTTGTCTTCCCAGGCGTTGAAGCCCCACTGGATCAGCTTCGTCGATTCCTGAACGCGCTGGTTCCAGCTGTCCATGCCGGCGAGCACCTCGATCAGGCGGCGCCCGTTCTGCTCGGCCGAGCCGGTGAAGCCGTAACCGGCCTCCTCTGTGTGGCCGGTCTTGAGGCCGTCCGCGCCCGGTACCTTGCCGAGGATCGGGTTGCGGTTGTCCTGTGAGATCGCCTGCCCGCCCATGGTCTTGCCCCAGCTGAAGCTCGGCTGCGAATAGAATTTCTTGTAGAGCTTGTAGTGGTTCTTGATTTCCGAAGCGGCGAGTGTCGCGAGGTCGCGCGCGGTGACGTAGGTCACGCCGTCGTCCGGCCAGCCGTTGGCGGTTCCAAAGTGGCTGTTGGTCAGACCGATGCGCCTGGCGAGCGCATTCATTTGCTCGGTGAAGGCCTGCTCGGTCCCGGCGATGCACTCGGCCAGCACTACCGACGCGTCATTACCGGACAAAGTGACGATGCCGTGAAGCAAATTTTCGACGCTGACCTGCTCGTTGGGTGAGAGGAACATGGTCGAGCCGGCCTTCGGTCCGTGCCACTTCTCCCAGGTCTCCGGCCGCACCGTGCACATCTTGTTGAGCGGCAGCTTGCCCTGGTCGATCAGCTCGAACGCGACTTCGGCGGTCATCATCTTGGCAAGCGAAGCCGGCGGCATGCGCATGTCGGCGTTCTTGGCATAGAGCACGGCCCCGGAATTCACGTCGTACAGGTAAGCGACCTTGGCGGGTGTATCGAATTGCGGCGCCTTGGCCGGAGCGGCGCTGGCGAGAAGGACGGACGCGGCGGTGGCAAGAAGGATGGTGCGCGGCATCGGAACGGTATGAATCCCCTGGTTCAGGCTGGCGAGTGGCCCCTGTCTATCGCCGGGCAATCGCGTCCGCCAGAACTCCGACCGACAAGGCGTAAAAATTCGAGCAATTGTAATCGAGGATCGAGCGGTAGTTGGTGGTGAGGAGGTAGGCCGTTTCGTTGGGGCCGTCGGGTTCGATCAGGCTGGCCATCTCAGTGTCCGGCAGCGAGCGGCCGACCGGCCTCACGCCGAGCGCGCGCCACTCGCGCATGGTCAGCCAGCGGCTGTGCCGTCGATACACTTGCGGACAGCGTGGCGCGGTGATTCGCGAAACTAGCGCGGCTCGGTTGAGGTTGGCCGGCGTCCGCACCGGGATCCCCCAGGCGACGTTCGGCTTCCACCCGGCGTCGCGCAAATAGGTCGCGATCGACGCGAGGCCGTCGAGCTCGTTGTTCCAGATGTCGGCATAGCCGTCGCCGTCGCCGTCGGCGCGAAGCCGAAGAGCGACCGAGGGCATGAACTGCGGGTAGCCCGTGGCGCCCGCCCAACTCCCCTTGAGCTGCCGCCGCGGAACCCCGAGGTCGATCAGCTTGAGGGCGGAAACAAACTCGTTCTCGAACATCTGCCGACGGCGGCCGTAATAGCCGAGGCTCGAAAGCGCGTTCAGCAGGTCGGTGCTGCCGGTGACCGCGCCGTAGCTCGTCTCGTGGCCCCAGATCGCCATCAGCACCGCGGGGTCGACTCCGTAGCGCGCCTCGAGCCGCCGCAGCTCGTTGTAATGGTCGGCGTAATTGGCGTGCCCGCGCGCGATGATCGACCGGGTGACGTGGCGGCGCAGATAGGGCGCGAGCGCGCCCACGACGCCGCCCGACGAGCGCGCCACCGGCTCGGTCGATTCCAGCTCGATGACGCGGTTGTTCTTCTCGATGGTCGGGACGTAGGCCCGGATCGTCGCCTCGCGGACACCCTGCAGGCGGGCAAGCGACGCGAGGCGGGTCTTGTACATTTCCCAGCTGTAACCGGAAGACTGGGCGGCTGCGGCGGATGCCACAATTTCGGGCGCGATGCTCGGCGGCGACGGCGAAGCTTCCGGCGCAGCGGCCGATCCGATCGACGCGGCCGATGCCGCAACCAGAACCCAGGTACTCACCGACAATACGCCCTCCTCTCAACAACCGAGGCTAGGGGAAAACCCGCCGCAGGCCAGCTTGGTTCACCGTGCGCCTTGCACAGCCCGCCGCGCCGGACGATATGCCCGAGCCGATCGCGGATGGGTGGCCGAGCGGTTTAAGGCACCGGTCTTGAAAACCGGCGACGTGCAAGCGTCCGTGGGTTCGAATCCCACCCCATCCGCCAATCGTTGCTCAGCCGCTCCGCAGCAGCCATTCCGCCGTTCATCGAACCGCGGTGCCAGGCCCCTGCGGGCCTGCTAAACTTTGTGCTTGCGCTTCCGCTACAAATGTAGCACACTACAAATGTAGCGCGGCGATTCTGCCGCCCGGGAAACAGGATTGGACATGCTGAGCAAGCTTCCGCCGCGTGAAAGGCAGATCGTCGACATTCTCTATGAGCGGGGGCCGGTGCTCGTCGCCGAGATCTGCGACGCGCTTCCCGACCAGCTGAGCGGCTCCGCGGTGCGCGCGATGCTCAAGCGGCTCGAGGACAAGGGTTATGTCCAGCGCAGCGAATCGCCGCGCGGTTTCCTCTACAGCCCGGCGGTGTCCGAAACGGCCGCCAAGAAGTCCGCGCTGAGCGAGATCGTCCGAGTGTTCTTCAACGGCTCGCCGGCGAACGCCGCGAGCGCGCTTCTCGGCATGTCGGAGAAGCTCAAGGAAGACGAGCTCGACGAGCTCGAGCAGATGATCGCCCGCGCACGGCAGGCCAAGGGAGGCAAGAAATGACGGTCCTGGTCGCAATCGCGCTCAAGTCGTTGCTCGTCGCGGGACTGACGCTCGGCCTGCTCGCGCTGATGAAGCGGCGTTCGGCCGCGGAGCGCTCGTGGGTCGCGCATATCGGGCTGCTCGCGCTGGTCATCATGGCGTTCGCGCCGCTCGCGCTGCCGAACTGGAATGTCGCGGCCCCTGCCCTGCTCGGCCAGGCTCCGGCGGCGATCGAGGCGCCCTCCGCCGCGCCAGCTGCGGTGGCGCACCTCAGCGCGCCTGATTCCGCACGTCTCGTAACGCCGGCAGCATCGCGCCCGAGCATCAGCGCGGCGGCCGCCGCGTCTGCGATCTATGCCCTGCCCGCGGCGATCCTGCTGCTGATCACGGCGCTTGCGCTCGCGCGCCTGTTTGCGCTGCGCGCCCGTGCCGACGTGCTTGTCGACGGCCATTGGCTGAGCGCTCTCGCCCGCGCGCAGCGGCGCATGGGGTTCAAGCACGGCACGGCCTTGCTCACCAGCAACGAGCTCGCCTCGCCGATCAGCTGGGGGCTGATGCGCCCGGTGATCCTGCTCAACAGCCGCGCCGTCGAGGCAGCGGGCGAAGCCGAGGCGATCATCGCCCATGAGCTTGCCCACGTCGCGCGGATGGACTGGGTCAAGCTGCTGCTCGCCCGCGTCGCCACCGCGCTCTTCTGGTTCAACCCGCTGGTGTGGTTGCTCGCCCGCGAGGCGCACCAGCTGCGCGAGGAAGCCGCCGACGATGCCGTGCTCGCGGCGGATATCGCGGACACCGACTACGCCCAGCTGCTGGTCGGGGTTGCCAGGCACGAGTGCCCGGGCCTGCTCCTGGGCGCACACGGCGTCGCACCCTCGAGGACATCACTCGCACGCCGCGTGGCGCGCGTGCTCGACGGCAAGTCGGTGCGCGGCCCCGTAGCGCGCAGCTTCGCGGTCGGCGTGTTCGTCGGCGCGGTCCTGGTCGCGGCGCCGCTCGCGGCGCTGACGTTCACGCCCGCGGGCAGTGGCGCGCAGCAGGCCCGCAAGAGCGGCGCTGTTGCCGCGAGCGAGCCCGTCTCTGCTTATTACCCTGGTACGCCGGCGGTTCCGAACGACCTTCCGCGGCTCATCGCGAGCGGCGTGTCCACGTCGGTCGCCACCGCCGCCGCCGCGATTGCGCCGGTGACGGCCGCGACGGAGCCGGATTTCGAGTCCGTCGCTCCGAGCGGAGCCAAGGTGGTAAGCAAGAACGGCATCATGGTCGCGACGGCCCCGACCGGCGCAACCGCGACCATCTATCCGCCCGATGCGCACGGCCGCAGGCGCGTCGTTGCCGTCAGCCCGAGCGGAGCCAAGGCCGTCACTTATGTGAACGCGGCCGATGTCCTCGGCATGGCGGCGATCGCCGGCCGACGCCACAGTGACGATGCCATCGAAACCGCGATCGAGCTCAAGGCGCTCGGGATCACACCCGAATATGTCGCCGCGATGCGCGCTGCGTCGCCGGCCCTGCGCCGCGTTTCGAACGACGACATCGTCGGGATGAAGGCCGTCGGGGTGACGCCGCGCTATGTCCAGGAGCTGGCGCAGGCGGGATTCGGAAACCTCGATGCCGACGACCTGACGGAGGCGCGCGCGGTCGGCCTGACGGCCGATTACATGCGGCGCATCCGGGCGACGGGCGTGCGGGTCAGCCTCGACGACCTCGTCGAGCTCCGGGCGATGGGAATCACGCCGGAGGAACTCGCCCGCGCGCACGTCACGGGACCGATCGACAGGGACGAGATCCGCGCGCTTTCCGCCGGGCCGCGTCCGCCGCGTCCGCCGGCGCCGCCGCCACAGCCGCCGCGCCTTCCCGACGACGACTGACCGGCCGACCCTCAAGCTGAACTGACCGAATTCCGAATTCGAGCGCCCACTCCGGGCGGACGGGCGAGCTTTGCCCGAAGAATTGAAAAGGAGAGCGACCATGAACCGCTTTTTCGCCATGATCGGCGCCTTGCTCCTGGCCTTCATCAGCGTTTCGTCGGCCTGCACCGCGGCGCCTGCCAGCCTCATACACTTCACGCTCGAGCCGAGGAGCGGGAGCGATCGCATCCACGCCGACTTTCGCAGCAAGGACGGTCCGCGTGACGATCACCACTGGTCGACGGAATTCCGCCCGGCCGAGCTTTCGGGACTCGACCTTGCGGGGTTTCGTGGCGCCGGTAATCGCCCCTTGCGCTTTGCCCTGATCCGCGAAGCCGGGCGGCTCGACTGCTCGGGCCAGGGCGGCCAATCCTACGCGTCGGGAAATTGCAGCTTCACCGCAGATTCGGGCTTCACGCAGCTGCTCGAGAGCCGCGGCATCCGTCGTCCGACCCGCGACGAGGCCTTCGCGCTGACGGCCGTGGACGCCCGCCGCGAGTTGATCGACGCGATTGCCGCCGCCCGTTACCCGATGCCTTCGGTCGACGACCTGATCGCGCTGTCCGCGCTCGACGTGAGCGGCGCCTACATCAGCGAAATGGCGCGCGCCGGTTACCGGCCCAAGACCATCGAGGCGCTAATACAATTCAAGGCGCTGGATATCACGCCGCAGTGGATCTCGGGCTTCGTCCGGATCGGCTACGCCAACCTGCCCGCCGAGGAGCTGGTGCAGCTGAAAGCGCTCGACATCACGCCCGAGTTCATCGCCGGCTACGACCGCATCGGCTACCGGCACCTGCCGGTCGACACGCTCGTCCAGCTCAAGGCGCTCGACATCACGCCGGAGTTCGTGCGGCGCGTCGCGGGCGCCGGCGCACCGATGCCGCCGGTCGAGAAGCTGATGACGCTCAAGATGTTCGCCGAAAAGCGCTGAGGGTTCGTCGGGCTGTCGGCTCTTCCGAGCGTCCCGCCGAAACGTCTGTCGATTGGTAGAAGCCCGATGGGCCGCACGCGGATGTCCACTTAGCCTTTTGCAAGAGACATAGAGGGGGACATCTTGCGGTCAGCGGTATTTGCCGGCGTTGCCGTCACTGCACTCATCGGCACCCTGCCGGCGCGCGCCGCGCAACCCGGCGGCCAGGCCGCTCCCGCGCCGGCCCAGGACAGCCGGACGACCGTCTACCAGGCGGACTTCTTCGCGCAGTTCGCGCCGCGCACCGCGCTGGACATCGTCGAGCACGTGCCGGGGTTCCAGCTGGACCTTGGAAGCACGCAAAGCGTGAACGGGAGCGTGGACGTTCGCGGTTTTGCCGGCACGGCCGGCAATGTCGTCATCAACGGCGCCCGGCCGAGCACCAAGTCCGAACGGCTCGACGTTACCCTGCAGCGGATCCCGGCGCAGCGGGTGGTGCGCGTCGAGGTCAGCCCGGGCGACCTCTACGGCTCCGACTATGCCGGCAAAAGCCAGGTCCTCAACATCGTTCTGTCGGGCGCTGCCGGTTTCGACGCGAACCTGACGGCGAACGCGACGCGCCGTTATACCGGCTACATCCAGCCAAACCTGTCGGGCAACGCGCTCATCCGCAGAGGCTCGTCGAGCATCAACCTGTCCGCGGGCACGGAGCGCAACAAGCAATATGAAGAAGGAACCGACACCCTGTTCAATGTCGGGTCAGGGGATCTGATCGAGTTCCGGCGCAAGCACAACGTTTACGAAAACCGCGACCCGTTTCTCTCCGCTGCCTATGCGATGGAGCACGGCCCAAGCGACGCATACCGGCTCAACGCGCGGTGGCAGCCGAGCCGGTTCGACCTCTTCCAGCGCAATCGCGTGACGCCGTCCGACGGGGCGCCGCACGACGACAACCTGCACCAACACTATCGCAACCCAGTGTTCGAGGTCGGCGGCGACGTCACGCGCCCGCTTGCGGACGGCGCGATCAAGTTCGTCGGCCTCGCGACGCGCCGCAAGCGCCATACCCTCGACCAATATATCCAGCGCGGCGGACTGATCGAGGAGGGCGCGACGGTGAACGGCGGCTTCGAGCAGCTGGTCGACGCCAGGCGCGACGAAACGATCGCGCGCGTGAGCTGGGCCCGAGCGGACGTGCTCGGCCTCTCGTTCGAGGCCGGGGCCGAAGGAGCGCTCAACTCCCTCGACAATCACACGTCCTATTCGGAGATCGGCGAAGACGGCGAGAAGATCCCGATCCAGCTGCCCATCGCCGATGCCGTGGTCAGGGAGAAGCGCGCCGAGGTTTATGTCAACGCCGGCAAGACGCTTTCGCCGCAGCTCCGCGTTGATGGCGGTGTCAATTTCGAATTTTCGCACCTGACGGTGAGCGGCGACGCCACCGAGGATCGCAAGCTCAAGTTCCTGAAGCCCAGCCTGTCGATCGACTGGAATCCCGGCGGCGGCTGGCATGCGCAGCTGGCGGTGCGCCGCACCGTGGCGCAGCTCGACTTCTACGATTTCATCAGCTTCGCCGATTTGTCGGCGCAACGGGTGAGCGGCGGCAACGCCCAGCTCCAGCCGCAGCGGACGTGGGAGTTCAGGGGAACGATCGAGCATCCCGTGCTCGGCGACGGGCTGGTGAAGCTCGACTTCGGGCACGACCAGGTGAGCCTGCTCCAGGACCGGATCCTGATCGAGGACGATGACGGGAATTTCTTCGACGCTCCCGGCAATCTCGGGACGGGCCGGCGCGATTTCGCGCAACTGACGCTCGATCTCCCGCTTTCGCGGCTGTGGACCGGGCTGCGCGTCAAGGGTAGCGGCACCTTGCAGCGGACCCGCGTCGAGGACCCGATCAGCCACGATCCGCGCAAGTGGAGCGGCTATTACCCGGCCTGGCAGTGGAACGTCGACGTCCGCCGCGATTCCGGAAAGTGGTCCTACGGCTTCGCGGTGAACGACAACCAGCGCTTCACTTTCTATCGCACCGATGAGTTCGACACGAACTTCAACGGCAGCCCCTACTGGACCGCGTTCATCGAATACCGGCCGTGGGCCAACACGGCGGTCACGTTCGACGTGGACAATCTGTTCAACACCAGCGGCAACCGCGACCGGCTGCTGTTCCGCCCGAACCGCGCGCAACCGCTGTTCGTCTTCGACGAGGTGCGCGAGCGCAACCGCCACAGGAGCTTCGGGATCACCCTGAAGCGGAGCTTCGGCAGCGGCGAGGGAAGCGGCAAGAAGCCTTAATCGGCCGGCCAGTGCTGCTCGTATGTCGCGCCGCTGCAAGAGTGCACGACCAGCTTCGCGCTGATCTTCGATGCCGGGTGTGTGCCCAGCCTCACCGTCGCGAACGTCCGCCGTTCTCCGGCGGCGAGCTGGGCGGTTCCGCGATTGACCGACCGGTTTCCTCCGGCCGCGTCTGCCACATGCAGTTCGTAACTCGCCGAGCAGGTGACGGGGCTTTCGCCGACGATCCGAAGGATGCTTTGCCCGGCCGTGCTCTCGACCTCGAGGCGAATGGGCGCAGCTGGATTTGCCGTCGGCGTGGCGATCGTCATCGCGGCCAGGAAGATGGTGGGGACCAGCTCGATCATGGTCAGTTCTGCGGCGGCGGAGTGACGGAGAGCAGATTGGCGATCGCCTCGATGGCGGCGTCGGCAGCCGGATCCTGCTCCTTGCCCGGCCTGGGCTGGGGCTCGTTCTGGCGGTCGAGAACGATTGAGGCGATGCCCATGGCCTGCGCCGAATCCGGCTCGCCCGAGATCGCGAGACTGCGCGTCGCGTCGGCCACATCGTTGCCCGCGCGAAAGCGCTGGTCGATCAGCAGGCGCTGCTCGGGCGACAGTTCGGCCCGGCTCGGCCGCGCATATTCGGCGGCGCGGGTCTCGATGACCTGCTTGCACTCGTCCGAACGCTTTTCTGGCGGAATTGCAGGATCGCAGCGGTCGGTTCCACTCACGCGCTCGATGGCCCCGGTGCGCCCTTGCGATGGTGACGAAAGCGGTTGCGGTGGCTGCGCATTGCGAGCCGCGGTGCTGACCTGCGGCGACTGCGCGTTGCGCGCCGCGGTACTGACCTGCGTGGGCTGCTGCTGCGAGGCCGACGACGGGCTCAGCTGGCTCTCCCGCATGGTGCTGTCCGCAGGGTGCGAGAGCTGCTGCGGCGCATCGCTCGTCCGGGCTTCACGCGTTGTGCCGAGGTCGCGGGACTGAACCGGCGTGCTGATCTGCGGCACTTCCGGCAGAGTCTGGGCGGAAGCGGCGGCGGGCACGGCGAGTGCCGCGCCAGTCAACAAAATTGCCGCGCGGCCGATCAAAACCCCGGTCCGATGCCGGTCTGCGTGATCAGCAGCTGGCCGCCCTTCTCGCTGCCGCCGGTCTGCGTGACCTGCAGGTCGCTCAAAC
The DNA here is from genome assembly GCA_035700945.1 of Sphingomicrobium sp. GTDB lineage: Bacteria > Pseudomonadota > Alphaproteobacteria > Sphingomonadales > Sphingomonadaceae > Sphingomicrobium. The sequence goes on from DASSOE010000095.1 coordinate 15,641, forward strand.
CCGTGCCCTGCTGGGTCCAGGTCAATCGGTTGCCGGCGCCGATCTGGGTTGCGGTCATTCCGTTGTCGTCGCCTTCCTGGGTCAGGATTGCGAGATTGTCGCTGCCCTCCTGGTACAGGTTCATATCGTTGTTGTCGCCGCTCTGGGTGAGCCGCGCGCCGTTGTGAACGGCGCCGAGCGCGAGCTGGTTGCTCCACAGCCAGTTCCCGGTTCCGTTCTGGGTCGCATAGACGACGTTCTGGCCGGATCCGGACTGCTGGATCCGCGCGAAATTGCCGTCGCCGGTCTGGGCCGATTCCGCATAAGCGGTGCCGGTGCCGGTCTGGCCGATGTCGGAATCGTTGCCGTCGCCGTTCTGGTCGACCCTGGCGTAGGCGTTCGGCGCGCTCTGGACGATGCTCGCCTCGTTCGAATCGCCGATCTGGCTGATGTAGGCGCCGCGCCCGCTGACCGCCGGCATCGAGATGCTGATCGGCGGCGGCTTCTTGTCGATCTTCACTTTCTCGTGATTGGCATTCCCCTGCTCGCCGAGGTTGCCGTTATTGCCGTTGCACGGATTGCCGTTGTTCTTGAGGCACGGGTTGCCGGGAGGAACGCTCGCGGTGTCGGCGAGGGCGGGCGCAGCGCCTGCGATCATCATGAGCGCAGCGGCTGCGGCGATGATGGTGCGATTCTTCATGGCGTGCTCCCGATCGTCAAAAATGGGTGGCCGGCGCCCGAAGACGCCGGCCAGACCCGCTTAGTTGCCCTGCGTCACGGTCGCGGTGTTGCCGCTTCCGCTCTGCGTGACAGTCGACAGGTTGTCGGCCGAGTACTGATAGACATTCGCCGTATTGTCCGTGCCCGATTGGTCGGTCGTCGCTTCATTGCCGACATCGGTCTGGGTGATGGTGGCAACCTGAAGGCCGCCGGTCTGGAAGATCGACGCATTATTGTTGTCCGCAGTCTGGCTGATCGACGCCGTGTTCAACGGATTATAGTCGACCGCGCTGGCGCCACGCTGCTCGATCGTCGCGTTGTTGCCGTTGACCCCGGCACCGTTCGCGCCCTGCGTGATGGTCGCGACCTGGTTGTTGGCGTTATCGTCGGCATCGGTCTGGAACACGTTGGCGGTGTTCCCGCTGCCGGCAACGGTGCCATACTGCTGGACCGTGGCGCTCTGCCCGCGAGCATTGAACTGATCGGCCGGTGAACCGCCGATCTGCTGAACCGTCGCGCTGTTGTTATCGCCCTGCTGCAGCACCCGAGCGTAGGCATTGCCCGCCGAGTTGTAGCCCTCGACGTTGGTGAAGCCGCGCTGGCTGACCAGGCTGGTGTTGCCGTCGCCGATCTGGTCGATGTCGGCAACCGACGATTTCACGTAGAACTCGACTTCACCCCCGGCGGCACGGTCCGAGCCCTGCTCGACGGCGCTGAAGTTATCGGTGCCGGCCTGATCGACGGTCAGGGACGCGCCGCCGTTCGCGTACTGGCGGCTGAAGCTCATGTTGTCCGAGCCCGACTGGTTGATCATCGCGCTGCTGCCCGCGGCATTGCCGTTGGCACCCAGCTGCTCGGCACGGATCTGGTTGTTCGACGAACCCGCGTACTGGTTGGCAACGATCGTCGAATTCGCATCCGTCTGGACGCCTTCGAAGCTGTTGTCGGTGCCCGCCTGGTCCAGCTTGATCAGCTGGTTCTGGCCGCTGTTGACGCCGAGGTTGTAGTAAGATTCGTCGGCCTGGCGCAGCTTCGCGCTGTTGCCCGAACCGTTCTGGGTGATGTCCGCGACCTTGCTGGCCGTGTAGCCCGTCGCGGCATCGTAGCCCGCAACTGCAGGCCCACCGGCGTCCGGCGATTCTTGCAGAATGTTGACCTGGTTGGCGCTGCCGCCGGCGTTTGTCTGGGTGACCTTGGCGAGCGACTGCTGGCCCTGCTGCACGACCTTCGCGCGGTTGTCGCCGGCGCCGTTCTGCTCGATGTCCGCGCGGTTGTTGCGCGCGGCCATGCCGGTGATGCCGCTCTGCGTCACGTCGACCGAGCCGAGGCTGCCGTTCTGATTTACCGCAGCTTCGTTCCCGGAGGCATCGGATGCGCCAGCTTCCTGCTTGACGTCCGAGCAGTTGGTGGAACCGGTGCACGATGCGGCGCGCGCGACATCGTCGCCGGCGCTCTCGAGGCCGTTGCCGTAGCTGTTGGTGACGCCGCCGACGCCAAGCTGGAAGGCAGGCATCGTGCGGTTAGCCGCGTCCGTGGCGAACGGGCTGGTGGGCGTCGCGGGAGCGGTGCTCTCGGCCGGACCGGCCTGGGCGAACGCGGGCGAAGAGGCGAGCAGGCCGAGGGCCGAAACGCCGATGAGGATGGTCGTTTTCATGAGGTGTTCCTCGTGTCGAAAAGGCCGGCGCCCCTAAGAGCGCCGGCCCGAGTTGTGCTTAGTTGCCCTGCGTGACGGACGCGGTGTTGCCGCTGCCGCTCTGGATCACGCTGGAGACGTTGCCGTCGGAGTACTGGCCGACGGTGGCGGTGTTGTCCGTCCCGTTCTGGATGACGGACGACGAGTTGTCGTCGGCGTACTGGGTCACGTTCGCGTGCAGCCCGGAGCCGGACTGCTGGTCGATGTCCGACGTGTTCCCGACGCCGTCCTGACGGACGTCGGCACTGCTTGCCGAGGCGCTCTGCAACGTCGTGGCGATGTTCGACGATCCATCCTGGTAGATGTTCGCCGAAGCATCCGTGGCGCCGACATACTGCCGGATCGTGCCGGTGTTGTTGTCGCCGCCGGGCACCGTGTGGCCAGAACGCTCGCCGGTTCCCTGGTAGATGCGGGCGTTGGCGCTGTCGGCGATCTGCTCGATCGTCGCCTTGTTGGCCGTGCCTTCCTGCCAGACTTCGCTCTCGGCTGCGACGCCGGTGGCCGGATCCGGATAGCCCGCATACTCGCCGCTGCTCGTGCGACGCGGGTTCGGATCACCGGTGCCGGACAAAGTGACGTCCGCCTGGTTGTTCGAGCCGCCCTGGGCGAGATAGCTGTAGGTGTCGGCGCCGTTCTGCGTCACGGTGGCCTGGTTGTTCAGGTTCCCGCTCTGCGAGTTGACGCCTTCGTACTGGATCAGCGTGCTGACCGACTTCGCTCCATTCTGGGTGACGGTTCCATGGTTGCCGCCCTCGTACTGGTAGGCGAAGCTGTCGCTGTCGGCGCCGGATTGCCCGACCATCACGCTATTGCCCGTGCCGTTCTGGTTGACGTCGCTGAACGAGCCGTCCGAGCCGGCATTCTGCATGACGGTCGCGGTGTTGCTCGAGCTGGACGGATCGAAGTTGCCCTGCTCGAGGTTGCTCGTGGCGGCGGCGTCCTGGCTGACGACGCCATTATTGTCGCTGCCGGTCTGGCGAAGCGTCGACGTGGCGTCGGCGGCAGTCTGCGTGGTGCTGGCGATATTGCCCTCACCATATTGATTCACCGACGCATCATCGTTCGCGCCACCCTGGGTGACGGTCGAGATCTGGTCGTTGCCGTCCTGGGTAACCGAGGCGACCGCATCCGCGCCCGATTGCGTGACCGTCGAGTCGTTGGAAGCGAAGCCGCCGACCGGAGGCACGGCAGCATTGATTTGCCGAACCGTGACCTGAGCATTCGTCGCGCCTGCGTTCTGCGTTACGACCGACTGGTTGTCGCCGTCGCGGCCGAACACCTCACCCTGCGTCACGTTGACGATGCCGCCCGTCGCGTTCTGGGTCACGTAACCGTGATTGTAGCCGCCGGTTTGCGAAACCGAAGCCGTCGCGTCCGCGCTCTGCTCGACATGGGAGACGTTGAGCAGGCCCGTCTGCGAGACGGTCGCTTCGGCGTTGTCGGAACCGGCATATTGGTTCACCACCGAATCGTTATTTGGCGGCGACAGCGGGTCGAGAACGCCGGTCGGAGCGGGACCATTCTGGTTCACCGTGGCGGTGGCAGCGGCGTTCTGAGTGATCGCCGAACGGTTCTCGTCGCCGGCCTGGTTGACGTTTGCCGTGCCATCCGCGGTCTGCACGACCGTGGAGCGATTGGCGGCGCCGTTCTGCAACACCGAAGCCGACGCGCCATCGGAGCCGACCTGCTGGTCGATGGCCGATTCGTTGCCGTCGCCGCCGGTCTGCGTCACCGAAGCGACTGCGTCGGAGTTCTGCGTAATGTTCGAGATGTTGTCGTCGCTCAGCTGATTCACGGTCGCGAGGGCGTTCGGGACCTCGTCATTGTCGCCGTTATTGACGTTCTGAGTGATGTTCGAGGTGTTGCGGCTGCCCGACTGATTCACGATCGAGTAGTTCACCGTGTTGGCGCCACCGAAGGCGGGATTGGTCGAAGGCCCGCTGTCGTCGAGCGACTGCTTCACCGTCGACACGTTGTCGTCGCCGCTCTGGTCGACATAGGCGCGGTCACCGCTGCGCTTGAGGTCGTTGCCCTGGCGAATATCGGACGAGTTGTTGGTTCCGTCCTGGTCGACTTCGGCCCATGCGCCGGTGCCGTTCTGCTCGATGTACGAATATGCCTGGTCGCTGGTTGCCTTCTGCCGAACGCCGACACCGTAGGTGTTCGGATCCTCGACGCCCGCGCCCGTCGGCCCGCTGTGGTTCACGGCGTCGTTCTGGTTGCCGTTCTGAATGACGTGCGATTCGCCGTCGGTGCCGAGTTGCGCGACATTCGCGTGGTCCTGCGTCGCCTGGATGATTTCGGATTCGTTGCTGCTGCCGCTCTGGTCGAGCGTGGCAGTGCTGTTGTTGCCCACCTGCTGAATGTCCGAAGCATTGGACGAACCCGGCTGAGTAACGGTGGCCGCGTTGGTATTGCCCGACTGCGTGATCGCCGACGTATTGCTCTGTGCGAAGGCCGGCGTCGCGATCAGCGCGAGGGCCGAAACCGTAGTGTAGATAGCGCGTTTCATGGTTGTCATTCCTTTCGTTGCGAATGATAACCATGCCGCCCCTCGCAAGAGGGGTGACATGGAGGTTTACCGCCTACTTGTCGCGCGCATCGGAGCTGCAACTCCGGTGCGCGCATCGATTCAAACTCCATCCGATCTGCAAATCGACCGAAGCTCGCCTGGCTTGCATTCGCTGGCGGATTCCAGGCCCCCGACCGCCAGCTCTTCCTCCCGCGGCGCCCCGAGCGGGCCGCGAAATCCATGTCACGTCAGCGCGTGCCCGACGCCCTGCTCTTTCCTTCTTTTGCCCCGTTGTCGGATGATTTCCTTCGCGCAGGCTCGCCCTTACCCTGCGCGCTGGCCGCGCCATATTTCGCCGGGTTGGCCCGGGAAATTCGCGGCAGATCGCCCTCGCGCTCGAGGATCGACTGGACCTGAGCCGCCGAATAGACGCCGCTGCGCTCCTGCTGATAGCGCGCGAGAAGCGGCCAGCCCGCCTTCGGGTCGGCGAAGTTCCAGAGCTTGAGCTCGACCCCTTCCATCACGAGGCCATAGACCGCCTTCTCGATCGCCTGCTGAAGCGCGAGATGGTCGGGCTCGTTGGTCGTCACCCCGGCCTCGGCCTCCAGCAGCTCCTTGAATGCGACGAACTTGAAGGCGTTGGCGCTGATTGCCTTGGAGGCGATGGTCTTCGAGGCAGTGACGGTGGTCAGCACCTCGCCCGTGCGGACCGAAACCGCGCGCAGGTACACGGTGACCGTGTCCTGGCGATATTCGGTGTGGCCGCCAATGCCGAGGAAGGCAGCGCCGGCGCCGCCGGTGACCGTATTGGTGTCGTAGCTGATGATCCCGCCCTCGAGCAGGACGCCCGCGAACAGCAGGGCCGGAAGCGCCTGCGGGTTCACACCCTGCTCGCCGAGATAGCGCTCACGCATCTCGCGGATGATCTGCCGCTCGTTGAGCAGGTTCTTGAGCGACTCCCGCTCGACGATGGTGAACCAGCTGCGGTTGCCCGCGTCCTGAAGCGCCTTGACGAGGATGGAGCCGGCGCCCTGAGTCACCGCGCGCGACAGCGTCTGCGTGGTGTCGGTCGGCTTGAATTGACCCGTCTGGTCGGTGAAGTCGTAGACCGCGATCGCGACCGGCCGCTGGGGCGGTGGAATTGCGGAAAGGAGCCGCTGCGTCTGCGTCTTTTGCGGAATGAAGGCGAGGGACGTTGTCTCGGGGACCGTGTCGCGTCCGCTGTGACCGAGGGTCGAGCACCCGGACAGCACGGAGAGCGCAAGCAGAGCTGCAATCGAGCGCATCCGCTCAGCCTCCGATATCGACGAAGGTCGGGATGACGATGGTCGTGGTTTCGCCCGTGTCATCGTTGGTGATGTTGAGCGTTACCTCGTCGAGGCCGCGGTCGAAGGTAATCGTCTGACCGCCGAACTGGATGGTCCCATGCTGCTGCGGGTTCTCGCCGAAAATGGCGTCGACGATCTGGGAAGAGAGCGCGGACAGGAGCCGCGACTGGAGCTGGCGGGCGAAGATATCGGCTTGCGAACTACTGCCGCCCGAGCTCGGATCCTTGAACTTGTTCTGGGCGTTGGCGATGCCCAACAGGTGCGCCGAATTGAACGGATTGCCGCCGAAGCTCGGGTTGATCGGCTGGTAAACCAGGTCCCCTGCAAGTGCTGGCTGGGCAAAGGCCAAGATCGCCCCTGCCGCAAACGCGACACGCCAAATACGCATTCAACAAAACCCCCGTACTTACGCTACGCACCGAGTCGAAATCGGTTAACGGTTCCTTAAGGCGCAATTTCAATTCCGCGCAAGCCCTTTTAACCATGGGGATATTTCGGGCAATGCAACCAGTCCCAAATCGGGACTGCCTCTCCAGCCATCCCAGGAATCCGAGCGGATTCAGGAACAAATTTCAATGGTTGGGGCCGGGCTGGTGCGCTGTCGGCCGCCCCGCTAAGAGCGCGGCAAGCTCATTTTAGCTGGGGAAAAAAGCACGTGGCCGAGCCTTCCATCCTGCCGTTCAACTGGCAGGACCCTTTCGATCTCGATCGTCAGCTGACGGATGAAGAGCGGCTCGTGCGCGACACGGCGGAAGCCTATGCGCAGGAGAAGCTGCAGCCGCGCGTCACAACCGCTTACATGGAGGAGCGGTTCGACCGCGACATCATGGGCGAGATGGGCGCGCTCGGTCTGCTCGGCGCGACGATCGCGCCGGAATATGGCGGCGCCGGCCTCGGCTATGTCAGCTACGGGCTGATCGCCCGGGCGGTGGAGCATGTCGACAGCGGCTACCGCTCGGCGATGTCGGTCCAGTCGAGCCTCGTGATGCACCCGATCAACGCCTACGGCTCCGAGGAGCAGCGGCAGAAATACCTGCCCAAACTTGCGACGGGCGAATGGGTCGGCTGCTTCGGGCTGACCGAGCCGGACTCCGGCTCCGACCCGGGAAGCATGCGCACCCGCGCCGAGAAGACCGC
>DASSOE010000096.1:0-9548 GCA_035700945.1 Sphingomicrobium sp.
TTCCACGGTGAACGCGTGTTTGCCGCCGCACTCGCCGCCGGGGCAATGTCGGTCGATGCGCTGAAGGGCAGCGCAAAACCGTTCGACCCGCGCATCTCCGTGCTTCGCGGGCAGCCGGGGCAGATTCGCGTTGCTGCCACCATCCACGACCTGCTCCGGGGCAGCGAAATACTCGTCAGCCACATCAAATGCGATCGAGTCCAGGACCCCTACAGCTTCCGCTGCCAGCCGCAGGTGATGGGCGCGGCGCTCGACCTGCTCGAAAATGCGGCGCGCACACTGACGATCGAAGCCGCGGCGGTGACCGACAACCCGATCGTCTTCCCGGATGAAGACACCGCCATCTCCGGCGGCAATTTTCACGCGCAGCCGGTCGCCTTCGCGGCCGATATTATCACCATGGCGTTGTGCGAGGTCGGCTCGATCTCGGAGCGGCGAGTCAGCGTCCTCGTCGATCCGAAGATGAGCGGCCTGCCGGCGTTCCTCACCCAGGATTCGGGCGTGAATTCGGGGCTGATGATCCCGCAGGTTACCGCCGCGGCGCTGGTCAGCGAGAACAAGAGCCTCGCCTTTCCGGCAAGCGTCGATTCGATTCCGACCTCGGCGGGGCAGGAGGATCATGTCTCGATGGCACCGATCGCCGCGCGCAAGTCGGCGCAGGTCGCGCGCAACACCGCCGGAGTGATTGCGGTCGAACTGATGGCCGGCGCCGAGGGCATCGACTATCACGCGCCGCTCAAGACTTCGCCCGCGCTGCAGCAGATCCATTCGGCGGTGCGCGCGCTATCGCCGCACTTCACGGCGGACCGCTATTGGGCGGACGAGATGCGCGCGCTTCAGAGTGCGGTGCTCGAGGGACAGATAGGGGAAGTCACCATCCTGAGTGCTCCACAATAGCGAGTGTATTGTTGCCGTGATACAGCAAGCTTGCCGAATCGCTTTCGAGGAATAGGCAGATGGACGATCAGCAGCGGAAAGACTTCCGTGAGGCCGCGTCGAGACAGAGTGTCATACACCTGATCAAGGAACTGGCCGAGTTGCACAAAGAGGGAATTCTCACGGACGAGGAATTCAACTCGAAGAAGCAGGAACTGCTTTCCCGCTTTTAGACTTAGCCGATGCGGTCCCAGTGCGTCGTCTTGCAGACCACCCCGAGCACGCAGCCGCGGACCGTCAGGCGGTTGGGGCCCGCTTGTTCCACCCTGCCGCGGACGTTCATGTCGCGGCTGGCGACGAACACGTCGGCGGTCCATTTGCCGGGACCTGAGGGCCGGATGTCGTCGATCACGCGCGCGCCGAGCAGCTTGGTGCCGCTACCGCGCTGAGCCTTCCTCTGTTGCTTTTCGGACGCCTTGACGACCCGGCCGCACAGGCTGTCGCCGCACGGGGCGATAAGAATCTCCATCGAGCCGTTCTTCCACCGGCCCTCGAGCGCGCTCTTGGCGAGCGCCGAAGCCGGCGCAAGGGCGACCGCGAGCCCTGCAAGTGTGAGCAAAAACCGTTTCATTGCGCTCTCTTAGACCTGATTTGCGGCGGAAATCGCACGCTCAGCTTGCGCTGGCATGAACCCGCTAATGAAAATCGCGGCTTTTGGGGATGATCTCGACGTTGCGCGGGTGGCGGCTTTGGGGACGGCCCCAGCTCCCCGCATGGTCGGCCTTCTCGAGGCTCGAGGGCAGCAGCCTATCGTCGCTGAGGCGGCTCAGCAGATGGGTATGGTCCTCCAGTCCGCCGGCGACGACGTGGATGACATTGCTGTCGGGGTCGCGCTGCACGACGCCGTGCACCGCCATCAGCCGCGCGCCCATTACGATCCTGCGCTGCTTTTCGAACACGTGCGGCCAGACGACCAGGTTGGCGATTCCGGTCTCGTCCTCGATGGTGATGAAGACCACGCCCTTGGACGTGCCAGGCCGCTGACGGATGAGCACCACGCCCGCCATCGACACGCGCCTGCCGTCGCGGAGCGACGTCAGTTGCTCGGCGGTGACGAACTTCTGCCCCGCATAATGCGCGCGAAGGAAGTGCATCGGGTGTGCTTTGAGGCTGAGGCGGATCGTCTGGTAATCGCTGATCACATGCTCGGCGAGCGGCATCGAGGGAAGCTGCGCCGGCGTCTCTTCCGAGCCCTCGTCCCGAGCCTCGGCATAAGCGAACAAAGGCAGATTCGGCGCCTGCCTGAGCGCGCGCGAATCCCAAAGCGCCGTGCGCCGGTCGAGTCCGATCGAGCGGAATGCATCCGCCGCGGCGAGCCGCTGGATCGTATGGACGGGGACGCGGCCACGGGTGCGGAGATCTTCGACCGACGCATAGGGACGGGCCGCAACGAGGCTTGCCGCGTCGGCGGCGCGCAGGCCGTCGATCTGTCTGAGACCCAATCGCAGCGCTACTCTCCCCTCCCTCCAAGGGAGGGGATTAAGGGGTGGGTAGCGACTGAAGCGGCTCGATGCCGCTGAAGGAGCATCTTCGTGTGCATCGAGCACACTCAGCTGCAACCCACCCCCTTCCCCCTCCCTTGAAAGGGAGGGGAGGGATTCCAGCGTGCAATCCCACTCGCTCGCGTTCACATCGACCTCGCGCACTTCCACCCCGTGCTCGCGCGCGTCGCGGACGATCTGCGCCGGCGCGTAGAAGCCCATCGGCTGCGAATTGAGCAGCGCGCAGGCAAACGCCGCCGGGTAGCGCCACCGCAGCCAGCTCGAGACGTAGACGAGATGCGCGAAGCTCGCCGCGTGGCTCTCGGGAAAACCGTATTCGCCGAAGCCCTTGATCTGGTCGAAGCAACGCTGCGCGAAATCCGCGTCGTAACCGCGCTCGACCATCCGGCCGACCATCTTCTCCTCGAGCGTCTCGATTTTCCCTTTCGAGCGGAAGGTCGCCATCGCTTTCCGCAGCTGGTTGGCCTCGGCCGCGCTGAACCGCGCCGCATCGATCGCGATCTTCATCGCCTGCTCCTGGAAGATCGGCACCCCGAGCGTCCGCCCGAGAATTTTTTCCAGTTCGTCCGGCTCGCCATGCTCCGGGTCGGGGCAGGGGAAAGTGACCGGCTCCTTGCCGCTCCGGCGCTTGAGGTACGGGTGGACCATGTCGCCCTGGATCGGCCCCGGCCGCACGATCGCGACTTCGATGACGAGGTCGTAGAAGCAGCGGGGCTTCAGCCTCGGCAGCATGTTCATCTGCGCCCGGCTCTCGACCTGGAACACGCCGAGCGAATCCCCGCGGCACAGCATGTCGTAAACAGGCGGGACCTCCTGCGGGACGGTCGCCAGCTCCCACCGCTCGCCATGATGCTGCTCGACCAGGTCGAAGCATTTGCGGATACAGGTCAGCATGCCGAGCGCGAGCACGTCGATCTTCAAAATGCCGAGCTCGTCGATGTCGTCCTTGTCCCACTCGATGAACGTGCGATCGTCCATCGCGCCGTTGCCGATCGGCACGGTCTCGGTCAGCGGCCGCTCGGTCAGGATGAAGCCGCCGACGTGCTGCGACAAGTGGCGCGGCATGCCGACCAGTTGCTCGGCGAGCTTGATGGTGCGCTTGAGGTGCGGGTCGGAAAGATCGAGCCCGGCGTCGCCGGCACGGGTTTCTTCGAGCTCCGCTTCCATATGGCCCCAGATGGTCGAGGCGAGCGCGCCGCACACGTCCTCGCTCAGCCCCATTACCTTGCCGACCTCGCGGATCGCCGAGCGCGGGCGGTAGTGGATCACCGTCGCGGCGATCCCGGCGCGCTCGCGGCCATATTTGTTGTAGATGTGCTGGATCACCTCCTCGCGCCGCTCGTGCTCGAAATCGACGTCGATGTCGGGCGGCTCCTTGCGCTCCTCGGAAATGAAGCGTTCGAACAACAGGTCGCTGGTGGCGGGATCGACCGCGGTGATCCCGAGGCAGTAGCAGACCGCGCTGTTCGCTGCCGAGCCGCGCCCTTGGCACAGGATCGGCGGGTCGAGGCTGCGCGCGAAATCGACGATCTCGTGGACCGTCAGGAAGTAGCGCGCGAAGTCGAGCTTCTCGATCAGCGCCAGCTCGTGGTTGAGCTGGGTCAACACCTTATAGGGCACGCGCTTGCCCCAGCGCCGATGCGCCCCCTCCCATGTTAGATGCTCCAGATACTGCTGCGGAGAACGACCCTCGGGCACCGTCTCCCGTGGATATTCGTACCTGAGTTCATCGAGGCTGAAGTGGAGCGAATCGGCGAGCTCGCGCGTCGCTTCAATCGCGTGCGGCCAGCGCTCGAACAGCCGGATCATCTCGGCGGCTGGTTTCAGGTGCCGCTCGGCGTTGGGGTTAAGCAAGTAACCGGCCCTCGCGATCGTCGTCTTCTCGCGAATGCAGGTGACGACGTCCTGCAGCGGGCGGCGATCGGGCGCGTGATAATGGACATCGTTGGTCGCGAGGATCGTGCAGCCGTTCGCCTTCGCGATCCGATCGAGCCGCTCGATCCACGCAGCGTCGCCGCCGCGGTAAAGCCAGCTCGCCGCGACATGCCGCAGTGACGGAATGGCGTCACGAAGCCGCGGCAATTCCCCTTCGAAAACATCGAGATCATTGTTAGGCCAGGCAATGAAGGCGATGCCTTGCTGGTGCTCGGCGACGTCGCTCAGCGACAGTTCGCACTCGCCTTTCTTCGCGCGCATCTTGCCGAGGCTGAGCAAGCGAGAAAGGCGGCCATAGCCCTCGCGATCGATCGGATAAGCGAGCAGGCTTGGCGCATCGCTCAAATCGAGCCGGCAGCCGATCAGCGGCCGGATTCCCGCGCCCGTGCAGGCGCTGTGCATCCGCACCACGCCGGCGAGCGTGTTGCGGTCGGCGATGCCGATCGAGTCATAGCCATGTTCGAGCGCGGCGAGCACCAGCTCGATCGCGTCCGACGCCCCGCGCAGAAAGGAGAATGGCGAGCTGACGCCAAGCTCGACGTAAGGCGACGGCGTCACCGGCGGCGGAGGCATGCCCTCGCGCGGAACAAGCTTGAGGCGGGAGAAGCCGACCTTTTCAGGCACGGCTCGTCATTCCCGCGAAAGCGGGAATCCCGCTGTTCTTCAAAGGAAGCGGGACCCCCGCTTGCGCGGGGGCGACGATGAAGATCGTCGTCACCCGAACAGCCCATGGATGAACCAGGCCGGCAGCCCGCCGCGCCCGTCGCCGATCATTCCCTCACGGTAAATCCAGTAGCGGCGGCCGTCCGCGTCCTCGACGCGGTAATAGTCACGCAGCCGGCTGGTCGACGGTTGCCGCCACCACTCCGGCGCGATCCGCTCGGGCCCTTCGGCGCGCGCGATGTCGTGCACCGCGCGACGCCACACGAACCGCCGCGGCATGCCTTCGGGCGTCGCGTAAATGACGTCGATCGCCTCCGGCCGGTCGAGCAGGCGGTGGGGCTTCTTCGTCATTGCGAGCGGAGCGAAGCAATCCAGCTTTGCACGGCTGGATTGCTTCGTCGCTTTCGCTCCTCGCAATGACAAAACAGCCGCCACCCACCCGCTCGCCCTTTCCGGCAGATGGCTTTCATGCGCACACGGCCGCCGCACCCGGTCAGGCCCCAGCTTCACCGTCAGCCGATCGACCAGCCGTGCCACTTCGTGCTCGCCGCTCGGCTCCTCGACCAGGCTCTCCTGCGCGGCGCCCAAATCCTCGGTCCAGTCGGCGACCAGCGCGAAGGCGTCGAAGCCGAACTCGGGATCGAGCGCGGCGGTCTTGTCGGAAAGCAGCCGCTCGAGGTGCTTCGGGTCGCGGCTGGGGATCGTCGTGGCAACGCTCGCAGTCGCGATGCTGCCGTCGACGCGAAAGCCGTGGAGCGACAGGCGGCGGGCGCCGAGATTCCGTTGCTGCAATTGCCGCACCAGATCGGGGACCAGCCGCTCGAGCGCCTGTCCCGCGGCTTCGGGATGCGTCGCCGGCTCCTCCAGCCGAAACGCGGCGCGGGGCGGCGGATTGGCCGGAAGGGCCGTCAGCGCTTCCGCCTTTCGCCCGAGCATCCGGTCGAGCGCATCGACCACATCTTCGGCTCCCCGGAACCGCCGCGCGAGGGCGAGGCGGGGGACGCTCAGCAGCGCGCCGACGGTCTTCAACCCAAGCCGCTCGAGCGTGCGGACGGTGTCGGCGTCGAGCCGGAGCGCGGCGATGTGGAGAGGGGAGAGCTCCGCGATCAGCCCCTCTCCCCTTGCGGGAGAGGGTGCCGACCCCGGCCTTAAGCCGGGGTCGGCGGGTGAGGGGGCGTGGACCAAGAGCGTTGCCCCCTCACCCTTCCGCAGCCTCCGGCTGCTCCCTCCCTCTCCCCCAAGGGGAGAGGGGCTGAAGCGCGCCAGCGCCCATGCGGCCGCCGCCGTCTGCGCAATTGCGACGCGCACCGTCAGCCCAAGCTTCGCGAACCGGCGCCGCACATCGCGGACCAGCCCCTCCTCGCCGCCGAACAGATGCGCGACTCCGGTGACGTCGAGTCTCAACCCGTTTGGCCCGTCCACCTCCACCAGCGGCGACCATCGCCCCGCCCAGCGCGCCAGCCGCCGGACCAGCGCCGCATCGCCGTCGGGATCGGCGGGAACCGCGACCAGCGCCGGGTCGAGCGCGCGGGCGTCGGTCAGCCGCGCGCCGGCCCTCGCGCCGCGCATCGCGGCGGCTTTGGTGACGGCATGGATGACCGGCCCGTGGGTGCCTTCGATAGTGAGGACGACCGGCGCGTCAGGCGGTGAGTCGCTTGCCTTCGCCCAGCGCTCGATCGCCAGGTGCGGCAACCAGATCGAAAGCACCCGCTTCATGCGCGACGGTCCAGCGGCCCGGCGGCATTCCGCGCGCCCGGAACAGCTCCGCGTCCCACGCCGGCAGCCCAGGTGCTTTCGGGTCGAGATCGTTGGCGAGCGACGGCGCGCTCGCGATCCGCCAGCGCATGCGCGCGCCGCTCAAATTGGCGTGGCCGCCCAGCCGAATCAAAAAGGCGGCCACGCCAGACCGCTCCGAAGCGACGGCGAGCCGCCGCGTCGCGGTGAAATCGAGCGCTTTGGGGTCGCCCCAGAGCTCGCCGACCACGGCGGACAGGCCTGAGCATCTCAGGCCCTCCTCCATTGCCCACAGCGCATCGCGCGCGTCGCGCGCCTCGACGTGGATGAGGTTCTGCGTCGGCAGCCCCGGCGGATGCACCCGCCCGCTCTCGAGGATCGCCATCCGCTCCTGCACCCACAGCAGCGGCTTTTCCGTGCCGAGCTGCGCGAGCAGGAACCCCGCCCAGCCCGCGTCGCGCGGCTGCGCGGCGAACAGCTCGGAGAGGGTGGGCTGCGGCGGCTGGAAGAAGTTCCAGTACCCCTGCGGAGGCAGGGGTCCAGACGCGCGCAGCGCTCTAACGGCTTCGCCGGTCTGGGCTCCTGCCTTCGCAGGAGTACAGCGTTCAGGCCCTGCGGAGAGAGCCGCAGTAGAACCATCTGGGGGATGGTTCGCTGCGCGCTCTCCGCCGGCGACCAGGGACAAGCTTCCTGCCACACGACTCACAACGTTTTTGTTCTACTTTTGTTCTTGTCGTGCGACTCGCGGGAAGGAGTCAATGGCGCGACTCGCCGCCGTCATGCCGGGCTTGACCCGGCACTCGCCTTTTCTTCTTACCGTCCTCGAGAAGGCAGGTCCCGGCTCAAGGCCGGGATCACGAGCCCTCCACTTCCCCCAGGAACTTCTCGATCTCCCGCGCCACCTGCCGCCCCGCCTTGGCCGACACGCCGAACGCCATGTGGTTGCAGCGCATCTCGACCGCCTTGTCGCGCTCGCCCTCGAGCCCGCGCGCGGCGCGCGGCGCAATGATCCCGTCCTTCCTCGACCAGAGCGCGAGCGTCGGAACCGGCGGCTTGTCGGGAAAGTGCGGCACCGGCGGGTTGTCGACCGCGTGCCCCGCCACCCATTCGTACAGCCGCCAGACATTGTTCATGTGCGGGTCGCCTGAGAACGGCGAGCCCAGCGTCACCACCGCGCGCACCAGCTCGGGCACCTCGCGCGCGATCTCGCGGCCCATCACGCCGCCGAGGCTCCAGCCGACCACCAGCACCGGCCGGCCGTCGTGGATGACCTCGAGCCGCTGCCGCAGGTGGCGGAGCACATCGGCATGCGCGCCCTTGTTGAGCCCGAGGTCCCACGGATAGGTGCGCCATCCTGCCTCGGCGAGCGAATGGCGCAGCGCCGCGCAGGTCCTGTCCGACGCGACGAAGCCGGGGATCACATAAGCGGGCGGCCCGTCCCCCGGGCCGATCACCGACACCTCGCCGGCACCGCGGATCAGCCGCGGCAGCAGCCATGCGGCCTCCGTGAACCGCCTCCAGCCCGGCGGCGGGCGGTCATCGCCGGTGAATTTATACTTCGTCATCGTGAGGAGCCGCAGGCGACGCGGCGATCCAGCTGGATTGCTTCGCTTCGCTCGCAATGACGGACCACTAGAGAAACTCGCTCCCCATCAGCTCCTGCAGCGCCTTGGGGAGCTTCACGCGCCCGTCCGCCGTTTGATGGTTCTCGAGCAACGGCACGAGAATGCGCGGGCTCGCCAGCGCGGTGTTGTTGAGCGTGTGCGCGAACCGCACCTTCCCGTCCTTGTCGCGGTAGCGGATGTTCGCGCGCCGCGCCTGCCAGTCGTGAAGGGTCGAACAGCTGTGCGTCTCGCGATACTTGGCGAGCGACGGCACCCAGCTCTCGATGTCGTTCATCCGGTACTTGCCGAGGCCCATGTCGCCGGTCGAGGTCTCGATCACCTGGTAGGGGATTTCGAGCGCCTGCAGCATTTCCTCCGCCAGCCGCAGCAGGGTCGCATGCCAGTTTGCGGACAGCGCGTCGTCCGCCTCGCAGACGACATATTGCTCGACCTTCACGAACTGATGGACCCGAAGCAGCCCGCGCACGTCCTTGCCCGCGCTCCCCGCCTCGCGGCGGAAGCAGGGCGAAAAGCCGGCGTAGAGGATCGGTAGCTTGTCCGCTTCGACGATCTCGCCCGCGTGAAGCGACGTCAGCACCACCTCCGCCGTCCCCGCGAGCCACAGATCGTCGTTCGGAAGCTCGTACGTCTCTTCGCGGTGGCCGGGGAATTGCCCCTGGTTGAGGAATGCCTGCTCGCGCGCGATCGCCGGCACGGTGATCGGTGTGAAGCCGGCGGCAGCGATCCGCGTCAGCGCCCATCCCATCAGCTTGGTCTCGAGCAGCGCCAGCGCGCCCTTGAGGCAATAGGTGCGGCTGCCCGACACCTGCGTCACCCGGCTGAGGTCGCCCCAATCGTTCTTCTCGATCAGGGCGACATGGTCGAGCGGCTCGAAATCGAACTTGGGCGGTTCGCCCACGGTACGGATGACCGTGTTGAAGCTCTCGTCGGGGCCGACGGGCGCACCGTCGTAGGGAATGCCGGGCAGCTTCAGCATCAGCGCCTTCAGATCGGCTTCCTTGACCGACAGCTCGCCTTCCAGCGCGGATGCCCGTGTCCCCGCTTCCTTCGCCTGGCGCCCAAGCTCGGCCTTCTCTTCCGGCGCCGCGTCCTTGAATTTCGCGCTGACTGCATTGCGCTCGGCGCGCAACCGATCGATCTCGGTCTTGGCCGC
>DASSOE010000097.1:0-16143 GCA_035700945.1 Sphingomicrobium sp.
GCTGACTAAGCTCGACGTCGGGGTCGGCGACAAGGTCGAGCCCGGCCAGCCGGTCGCGGTGATGGAAGCGATGAAGATGGAGAACATCCTCCGCGCGGTGCGCGCCGCGACGGTCAAGGCGACCCCGGCGAAAGCAGGCGACAGCCTCGCCGTCGATCAGGTCATCGTCGAGTTCGAGTGATCTAGCTCCTCCCTGCGAACGCAGTTCGCGGGGAGGGGGACCGCTCGACGAAATCGAGTGGTGGAGGGGTTTGGCGCCGACCCCTCCACCATTGAATCTTCGTTCAATGGTCCCCCTCCCCATCGCTGCGCGATGGAGAGGAGCAACCTGCGAAAAGCTGGCCCCATCCCGCAACGGCAGTTGCGCGCGATGCAACGAAGGTTAAGGTCGCCTTCCGCTCTATCCTTTGCCGGAGATTCAAGCTGATGCGTCATTTCAGCAAGTTCGCTTTGCTCGCCGCCGCGACGGTGCTCACGCCGCCGGTGCTCGCCGCACCCGCAGCCGCGGGCAAGTCGGTGCCGATCCCGAGCCTCGTCAGCAAGGTCTCGATCCCGCACACCAGTTTCAAGCTCAAGAACGGTCTGACGGTGATCGTGCACGAGGACCACAAGGCGCCGGTCGCCGCGGTCAGCGTCTGGTACAATGTCGGCTCGAAGGACGAGCCCAAGGGCAAGACCGGGTTCGCGCATTTGTTCGAGCATCTGATGTTCAACGGCAGCGAGAACCTGCCGGGCGACTTCTTCAACTATCTCCAGCAGGTCGGCGCGACCGATTACAACGGCACCACCAACACCGACCGAACCAACTATTTCGAGACGGTGCCAGCGGGCGCGCTCGAACGTGCGATGTTCATGGAAAGCGACCGCATGGGCCATTTGCTCGGCGCGGTCACGCAGGGGGTGCTCGATAACCAGCGCGGGGTCGTCCAGAACGAAAAGAGGCAGGGCGACAGCCGCCCCGGCGGGCTCGTCCAGTACGAGATGTTCGGCAACCTCTTCCCGGAGGGCCACCCCTATCACCACACGGTGATCGGCTCGCTGGCCGACCTCGACGCGGCGAGCCTCGCCGACGTGAAGCAATGGTTCGTCGACAAATATGGGCCGAACAATGCGGTGCTGGTCGTCGCCGGCGACGTGAAGCCGGCCGAGGTGAAGCGGCTCGCCGAGAAATATTTCGGGCCGATCCCCGCGGGTCCGGTCAACCACCCGGCGCAGGCCGCGGTGCCGACGCTCGCCGCGGCCAAGTCGGTAGACATGAAAGACCATGTCGCGACCGTCCAGATCCAACGGTACTGGACGGTTCCGGGCCTGCTCGACAAGCAGCTTGCAGCGCTCGACATCGGCGCCTCCGTTCTCGGCGGCCTCGCCAGCTCGCGGCTCGACAAGATCCTCGTCCGCGAGGAGCAGAGCGCGGTTTCGGTCTCCGCGTACATGTACCCGATGCAGCGCGTCGGCATCTTCGTCGTCAACGCCAACGTGAAGCCTGGGGTGGACCCGGCGACGGTGTCGAAGCGGCTCGACGAGATCATGGCCGACTATATCGCCAACGGGCCGAGCGCGGACGAGGTGCAGCGCGCGGTGATGAGCGAGGTCTCCGGCCGCATCCGCGGGCTCGAGGAGGTCGGCGGCTTCGGCGGCAAGGCGGTGACCCTCGCGCAGGGCCAGACGCTCGCCCACGACAGCGATTTCTACAAGAAGACGCTCGCGTCGTACGCGGCGATCACCCCGGCCATCGTCCGCACCGCGATGCAGAAATGGCTGACGCGTCCGGCGTTGACGATCACGCTCTCCCCGGGCGAGCGTCCCGCCTACCAGGAAGCCAAGGCGGTCGAGCCGGCCAAGCCCGGCGCCGACAAGAGCGCAGGCGCGGTCAAGGGGGATCGTCCGCTCCCGCCGGTGGGTGAGCTGTCGGCGCTCGATTTCCCGAAGATCGTCCACACGAAGCTGTCGAACGGAATCCCAGTCGACTTCGTGCAGCGACACTCGGTGCCGGTCACGCAGATGGCGATGGCGTTCGACGCCGGCGATGCGGCGGATTCGCCCACCTCGCGCGGCCTTGCCGTGTTCACGACGCGGATGATCGACGAGGGGCCGGACGGGCTGACCTCGCAGCAGTTCGCCGAAGCGCAGGAACGGCTCGGTGCAAGCATCGATTCGAACAACGGCGCCGATCGCTCCTACGTGATGCTGAACGCGCTTTCGCCGAACCTCGCGCCGTCGCTCGATCTCGTCTCCGAGGTCGTGCGTGATCCGGCGTTCCGGCAGAAGGACATCGACCGGCTGCGCGCGCAGACCCTGACCGGGATCGCACAGCTCCAGAAGGACCCCACGCGAGTCGGCCGGCGGCTTCTCCCGGTCGTCCTCTACGGGGCAAGTCATCCCTACGGCGGTCCCCCGGGGGGCGATCCGGCGGCGATCGCCAAGTTCACCCGTGACGATCTGGTCGCGTTCAAACAGCATTGGCTGAGGCCCGACAACCTCAAGATCTACATCGTGTCGGACCAGCCCCTCGCGGAAATCCAGCCTTTGCTCGAATCGCGCTTCGGCAACTGGGCTCCGGCGACGGTCGACAAGGGCGTGAAGACGTTCGCGGCCCCGCCGCCGCGGCCGGCGGCACCGAAAATCCTGCTCGTCAATCGGCCCGGGGCACCGCAGTCGAGCATCCTGGGCGCGCAACTGCTGCCGATCGACCCGCGCGCCGATATCATCCCCTTCGACACGGCGAATGACGTGCTCGGCGGCACCTTCCTGTCGCGCCTCAACATGGACCTGCGCGAGGACAAGGGCTGGTCGTACGGAGTCAGCGGGAACGAGAGCGTGATGCTGCACGCGGTGCCGTACATCGTCTCGGCGCCGGTGCAGGCGGACAAGACCGCCGACTCGCTCGTCGAGCTGAACAAGCAGATCACCGACTTCCTGACGACCAAGGGCGTGACCCAGGAGGAGCTCGAGCGGACGATCGCCAACAACATCAACCGGCTTCCGGGCGAATTTGAGACTTCGGGCTCGGTGCTCGGCGCGATGATGAACATCGACATGCTCGACCGGCCCGACAATTATTACGAGACACTGGCGCCCGAATATCGCGCGCAGACCACCGCGTCGCTCGATAAGGCCGCGCGTGCAGCGCTCGACCCGAAGGGCTTCACCTGGATCGTCGTCGGCGATGCGGCAAAGGTGAAGCCGGAGCTGGAGAAGCTGGGCATGCCGGTCGAGGTGGTCGAAGCGCCGTAACCGAAGTTCCTCCCTGCGAGCAAAGCTCCCATCGCTTCGCGACAGGGAGGAAGTTTATCGGCTCACCCGAGTCACGTGCCCCATCTTGCGCCCGGGGCGCGCCTCGCCCTTGCCGTAGATGTGGACGTGCAGGCCCGACTCGGCCGTCAGCTCCGGCCAGCGGTTCACCTCGTCGCCGATCAGATTGTCCATCACCGCTCCCCCGGCGACCAGCTCGGTCGAGCCCGGCGGAAGGTCGCAGATCGCGCGGATGTGCTGCTCGAACTGCGATGTGACCGCGCCTTCGATCGTCCAGTGGCCGCTGTTGTGCACGCGCGGCGCTATCTCGTTGACGACGGGGCCCTCGCGGCTCGCGAAGAACTCGACGGTGAGGACGCCGATATGGCCGAGCGCTTCGGCGATCCCCAGTGCCGCCTTGCGCGCCTCTGTCACCTGCAGCGCGACGGCGTCGCTGCACGGTACGGTCGAACGGCGCAGGATGCCGTCGCCATGCTCGTTCTCCGCCGAGTCCCAGAAGGCGTGGCGACCGTCTGCCCAGCGCGCGACGATCACCGAAAATTCGGCGACGAAGTCCACCGCCGCCTCGGCAACGGCGGGTTCCTCGCCGATTACCCGCCACGCTGCCTCGGCGTCTTCCGGTGAGCGGATCCATGTCTGGCCCTTCCCGTCATAGCCGTAGCGGCGCGTCTTGAGCACGACCGGCGCGCCAATCTCGGCAACGGCGACCCGGACTTCGTCCAGGCTCGCCACGGCGCGCCACGGCGCCACCCGCGCGCCGCAACCATCGATGAAGCTCTTCTCCTTCGCCCGGTCTTGGGCGATCGCGAGCGACCGTGTCGACGGACGCAGCTTGCTGCCAAGCACTTCGAGCGGGCCGACCGGCAGATTCTCGAACTCGTAGGTGGCGACCTCCACCGCCGCGCCGAACGCCCGCAGCGCGTCCACGTCGTCGTATGCCGCGCGGGTGAAGTGCGCCGACACCTGCGCCGCCGGCGGGTCCTCGTGCGGATCGAAGATGTGGCATTTGTAGCCGAGCTGCGCGGCGGCGACGCTCAGCATCCGCCCAAGCTGGCCGCCGCCGATGATCCCGATCGTGCTTCCCGGCGGAATCGTCATTCGGGCGCTTCGGCAACCGATCCCGTCTGCTCCTCGCGCCACGCTTCCAGACGCTGCGCCAGCGCCGCGTCGCTCGTCGCCAGCATCGCTGCGGCCAGCAGTGCCGCGTTGACCGCGCCGGCCCTGCCGATGGCGAGCGTTCCGACCGGCACTCCAGCCGGCATCTGGACGATCGACAAGAGGCTATCCATGCCCTTCAGCACCTGGCTTTCGATCGGCACTCCGAGCACCGGAAGCGGGGTCATCGATGCCGTCATGCCGGGCAGGTGCGCTGCCCCGCCGGCACCGGCGATCACGACCCTGAGCCCGCGCCCCTTCGCCGAACGCGCATAATCGTACAGCCGCTTCGGCGTGCGGTGCGCCGAGACGATCTTCGTCTCGTGCGGGACGCCGAGCTGGTCGAGCATCTCCGCGGCGTGGCGCATCGTGTCCCAGTCGGAGCTGCTGCCCATGATGATGCCGACCATCGGCTCGGCCATTGTCCCGCCTTGAAGCAGTGGAATGAGCGGGCTCGTTTAGGGTGCCGATTCCGGCTAGGCAAATGATGGGTTTCCGCGGCGGATCGGCGTTTGCGGACCGGAGGTCCGAGTTGCTGCATTTTCAAGGCGTTGGAATCGCGCTATGTCAGGGACCGCAGACAAGAGCGGGGCTCGGGGGCAATGTCTGAGCAGGTAATGGACGTCTCTGACGTCGGACAGCTAGTGAGTGAAATCAGCGCGTTGCGCGCGAGGGTCGCGCAGTTGCAGGAGCGAGTCGAGCAGCTCGACCTGCTCGCGCACGAGGACAGTCTCGTCGACCTTCCGAATCGACGCGGCTTCGTCCGTGCCCTCGAGCGGCTGATCGACCGCGTCAGCCGATATCAGGAGAAAGCGGCGCTGCTGTTCGTCGATTTGGACGGGCTCAAGCTCATCAACGATTCGTTCGGCCACCAGGCGGGCGATGCGGCGCTGATCCAGGTTGCGCGACTGCTGGTCGGCGGGGTGCGAAAAAGCGATGTGGTCGCGCGAATCGGCGGCGACGAGTTCGCGATCCTGCTCGGTCATTCCGACGAGGAATCGGCGCGCGAAACGGCGGCGCGGCTGGTCGACGTGATCGCCGATTCGGACTTCACACATGACGACCAGGTGCTGCCGCTGAGCGTCGCGATCGGCGCGGCGCTGATCGAGGCCGACGACTCGCCCGAGTCGGCGATGGCGCGGGCCGACCACGAAATGTACCGGCGGAAAGCGGCGGCCTGACCAGCTGGTCATTGCGAGCGTAGCGAAGCAATCCAGTGGATCGCCACGTCGCTGCGCTCCTCGCGATGACGGGCTAGCCTTCCCCCAGATAATATCGCCGCTGGGCGGACAGGTCGTCCCCAAGCTCGTAGACCATCGGCTTGCCGGTCGGGATCTCGAGGCCAACAATATCCTCGTCGCTGATGTTCGACAGGTATTTGATGATGCCCCGCAGGGAGTTGCCGTGGGCGGAGACGATCACGCGCTTGCCGATTTTCAGCACCGGCGCGATTTGCGCCTCATAGTAAGGGACGGCGCGGGCAATCGTGTCCCTGAGGCTCTCGCTGCGCGGCACCTCGACGCCGGCGTAGCGGCGGTCGGAGCGCACGGCATAAGGGCTGTCGTCGGGCAGCGGCGGCGGCGGCACGTCATAGGAGCGCCGCCAGATCTGGACCTGCTCGGCGCCGACCTTGTCGATCATCTCCTGCTTGTTGAGGCCGGTCAGTCCGCCGTAATGGCGCTCGTTGAGGCGCCAGTCCTTGGTCGCCGGCAGCCACAGCCGGTCCATTTCGTGGAGGACGAGGTGCAGCGTCCGGATCGCGCGTGTCAAAACGCTCGTAAAGCAGATGTCGAAGTCGAACCCCTCGTCGCGCAGCAGGCGTCCCGCCGCGCGCGCCTCATCCACGCCGGTCGGGGAAAGATCGACATCCCACCAGCCGGTGAATCGATTTTCGAGATTCCACTGCGACTGCCCGTGCCGCAGCAGCACGAGCGTTGGCATCAGGCGGTAACCTCTTCCTTCTTCACGGAGTCGCGCTCGGCCGTCGCCTTCTTCAGCTGCGGAAGGATCGCGTGGAGCGCGTCCATGCAGGCGTAGGCGAGATGCTTCGAGCGCTGGGGCGACCAGCCATAGACTTCGTCGCGCAGGTTGAAATTGTCCTTGAACGGCATTTCCAGAGTCATCGACACGCAGCCGTAGCGCTCGGCGAGCTGGGTCGTCGACATGCTCATGTTGGCTTCGCCGGGCGCCGGGATTTCATAGCCCTGCTCGCGCTGGAAATCGGGCGAAATTCGCTCGAGCGTCTCACTGAACAGGTCGAACAGCTCCTGCTGGCGGCTGCTGTGCGACGGGATGCCCTCGAAGCCGGCGAGGAAGTTGGCGGGGATCGCCTCGTCGCCGTGGATGTCCATTGCGAAGTCGACACCGGTTTCGTCCATCGCATTGCGCACGCACAGCACCTCGGGGCTGCGCTCGGCCGTCGGTGCATGCCATTCGCGGTTGAGGTTCGCGCCCGCCGCGTTGGTCCTGAGATGCCCGCGCCGCGAGCCGTCCGGGTTCATGTTCGGCACCACGCGGAACGTGCACTCCCTGCGAAGCACGCGCGCGACCGGATCGTCCTCGTCGGTGAGCTTCTCGAGCGCGCCTTCCATCCACCACTCGGCCATGCTCTCGCCCGGATGCTGGCGGGCGTAGAGCCACACGTTCAGCGGTCCTTCGCCGATCGTCAGGCAATCCATGTCCTGCCCGTCGAGGCTTTTGCCGAGCGAGCGGTAGCGCACCCCTTCGAGGGTCGCCGTCTGCGTCACCAGATCGTGGTGCCGCTCCATCGAGTAAGGCGCGAAATAAGCGATCCAGACCACGTCCTGCGGCGGCGTCAGCTTCATCGTCAGGACGCCGTCGGCATAGCTCGTGTCCTGGATCCGGACCCATTCCTCGCGGTCCAGGCTCAACACGCCCTTGTAGTCCGGCCAGCCGTGCGGATAGGCCGAGCCACCGCAATTGGTGATCCTCAGCATCACCTCGCGTCCGGCAGCGCCGGCGAGCCGGAAATAGAACCACTGGTAGAAATCGCTCATGTGGTCCTTGACGATCTCGAGGTCGACCTGCGTCTCGTCCTGGCTGACCACGCGGATGTTGCCGGCGTCGAAAGAGCTCGAAATTGTGAGTGCCATGCGGTTCTACTCGATGCTGCTGGGAGTCCGCGGGCCTGATAGACGAAATCGCCCGACCCGCAACCTTGGCAGCCGGCCCGTTCCTCGGCTAGCGCGGGTCGCATGAACAAGGTCCCAGTGCTCGTCACCGGCGGCGCCGGCTACATCGGCAGCCACGCCGTCCTCGCGCTCAAGGATGCCGGCTGGCCCGTCGCCGTCATCGACGATCTGTCCAACGGCAGCCGCGAAGCGGTGCCGGACGATGTTGTCTTTTATGAGGGCAATATCTCCGACCGAGCGCTGGTGGAGCGCATCTTCGGCGAGCAGCGGACGCAGGCGATCATGCATTTCGCGGGATCGATCGTGGTGCCGGAATCGGTCGAGCATCCGCTCAGATATTATGCAAACAACACGCTCGCCTCCCACGCGCTGATCAGCGCGGCCGTGGCGGCGGGCGTCAAGCACATCCTCTTCTCATCGACCGCGGCGACCTATGGCGCGCCGGAGCGGGTGCCGATCGACGAGGGAGACGCCAAGTTCCCAATCAACCCCTATGGCGCGTCCAAGCTGATGACCGAGCGCATGCTCGAGGACGCGGCGGCGGCCCACCCGTTCAATTATGGAGCGCTTCGCTATTTCAACGTCGCCGGCGCTGACCCCGAGGGGCGCGCCGGACAGCGCGGCAAGGGTGCTACCCACCTCATCAAGATCGCCTGCGAAGCGGCTGTCGGAAAGCGCCGGCATATCGCCGTTTACGGGACCGATTACCCGACACCGGACGGCACCTGCATCCGCGACTATATCCACGTCAGCGACCTTGCCGCCGCGCATGTCGCCGCGCTCGAATGGTTGATCGAGCATCCTCGCGACAACCTCGTGCTCAACTGCGGCTACGGCAAGGGACTGTCGGTGCTCGAAGTGCTTGACGCGGTCGACAAGGCCAACGGAGCGGCGATCAAACGGGTGATGGAAGGCCGCCGCGCCGGCGATCCGCCGGAGCTTGTCGCGGGCAATGCGCGTCTGGTGTCGACCCTCGCATGGCGGCCCCGGTTCGCCGACATCGACACGATCGTCGGCGACGCGCTGCGCTGGGAGCACAAGCTCCTTGAGCTGAATCGGCCCGACGGCGTTTAGTCGACGGGTGCGAGCCGCTCGTCCAGCGCGCGCCTGACGCGGGTCGCCAGCAGCTGGCGCGAGTAGGGCTTGGTCAGCAGATTGACGCCGGCGTCGAGCCGACCGCCGTGGACGATCGCATTTTCCGTGTAGCCGGAGGTGAACAGGATCGCCAGCGATGGCATCCGCGTCTTGGCCTTGCGCGCCAGCTCCGGGCTGCGCAGCGGCCCCGGCATCACTACGTCGGTGAAGAGCAGATCGATCTTAACCCCGCTCTCGATGATCGGAAGCGCGCTTCCCGCGTCCTTCGCGGTCAGTACCTTGTAGCCGAGCTCGCCGAGCATGTCGGTGACGGTCGCCCGGACCTCTTCGTCGTCCTCGACCACCAGGATCGTCTCCGAACCGCCGCCTGCTTCGACGAGTTCGGTCGCGGATGGCTGGTCTTCGTCTTCAGAGATGCGCGGCAGGTACATCTTGATCGAGGTGCCGTGCCCGACTTCGCTGTAGATTTTCACGTGCCCGCCGGACTGCTTGACGAAGCCGTACACCATCGACAGCCCGAGACCGGATCCCTTGCCCTCGGCCTTGGTGGTGAAGAAAGGCTCGAAAACCTGCTCGACCAGTTCGGGCGGGATTCCAGCGCCGGTGTCGGTGACGGCGATCATCACATATTGCCCGGGCTTCACGTCCGAATTTTCGGCAGCATATTCGGGATCGAGCAGAGCATTCCCGGCTTCGATGGTGAGCTTGCCGACGCCGTCCATCGCGTCGCGCGCATTGATCGCGAGGTTGAGGAGTGCGCTCTCGACCTGGGTCGGATCGACGAAGGCGTTCCACAGCCCCGCTGAAATCACCGTCTCGATTTCGACGGCCTCGCCGATGCTCCGGCGCAGCAGGTCCTCCATGCCCGCGACCAGCCGGCCGACATTGACGACCTTGGGCTCGAGCGGCTGGCGCCGGCCGAAGGCAAGGAGCTGGCTGGCGAGCTTCGCGCCGCGATTGACGCCAGCCATGGCGTTGGCCAACCGCGCTTCGGCGCGTGCGTTGCCGGGCACGTCCGACCCGAGAAGCTGGAGGTTGCCCGAGATGATCTGCAGCAGATTGTTGAAGTCGTGGGCTATGCCGCCGGTCAGCTTGCCGACCGCTTCCAGCTTCTGCGCCTGCTGTAGCGCGACTTCGGCGGCGCGACGCTCGGCAATCTCCTCGACTACCCGCGCTTCAAGGTTCTCGTTGAGCTGTTCGAGCCGCTCCCGTGTCTGGCGGATTTCGGTCTCGTCGACGTTGACCCCGATCATGCCGAGGAACTCGCCCGACGGTCCCAGCCGCGGCTGCGCATCGGTTCGGAACCAGCGCCATTCGCCGTCGGCGCGCCGGTACCGCGCCTCTACCGAAAAGGGCTCGTGCGCCTTCATCGCTTCGGCATAGGGGCCGAACAACGCGTCGCGATCCTCCGCGTGCACGGTCGAGCTCCAGTCGAACCCGTCGAGCTCGTCTTTGGAAACCCCCCAGAACTCCCGTTGCGCCTTGTTGAGATAGGCGCATTTGCCCTCCGGCGTGCTCATCCACAGCATCACCGGGGCGCGCTCGGCGACGAGGCGGAACCGTTCCTCGCTTTCGCGCAGCGCAGCTTCGGCCCGTTTGCGCTCGATGACGAGCGCCGCGGTGCGGGTGATCAGCTCGACGATCTCGAGATCCTCGGAGCCGGGTTCGCGCGGCTGCCGGTGGTACATGGCGAATGTGCCGAGCACCTCGCCGCTGCCCGACCTGATCGGCGTCGACCAGCACGCGCGAAGGTCGTAGGCAAGAGCAAGCTTTCGAAAATCGGCCCACAGCGGGTCTGTTGCAATGTCAGAAACGAAGACCGGCTCTCCCGTGAATGCGGCGGTGCCGCACGAACCGGCGTTGGGGCCAATCCGGGTGCCGTCGATCGCCCGATTATAGGCATCGGGCAGGTTGGGCGCGGAACCGTGCTTCAGATGCTCGCCCGATTCGTCGAGCGTCAGGATCGACCCGATCACGCCCGAGCTCGAATGCTTTTCGACGGTACGGATCAGCCCTTCGAGCGCCCTGTCGAGCGGCTGGTCGAGCAGCGCCTGCTGAAGCACCTCGTTGTGGGCGATGCGCAGCGCCTCGCTGCGCTTGTGCTCGGTGACGTCATGGCCCTGGACGAAGACGCCCGACGTCTCGTCGTCGACCGACATCGGCTGGAATACGAAGTCGACGAAACGCTCGACGGCGTCGCCGTCGCGCAGCAGCCGCACCGGCATCGCGTGGCCGATAAAGGGTTCGTTCGATTGGGCAACCTTGTCGAGTAGCGCGCCGAAGCCCTGCTCTGCCGCTTCCGGCAGCGCTTCAGCCAGCGTCTTGCCCATGACCTCGCGGCCAACGAGTTCGCGATATGCCTGGTTGGCCATCGCGAACCGGTGTTCCGGCCCTTCGAGCAGCGCCGTGAATCCCGGCGCCACGTCGAACATCGCCCGCAGCCGCTCGCGCTCGCCGCTGAGGCGCTGCTCGGCGCGGACTTTCCCGCTGGTTTCGACGACGATGGCAATGACGCCTGCACGGGTTCCGTTGTCGTTGAGGACCGGAGAATAATCGAGGTTCATCCACACCTGTTCGGCCCGGTCGTGGCGGAACAAGGTCAACTCCTGGTCGCGGTAGCTCAGCGACTCGCCGCGGCCGAAGACCGCCTGCATCACATTGTCGTTGAAATCCGCGACCTCCGGCCAGCCTTCGCGGACCTTGGAGCCGAGCAGGCACGGGTGCCGCCCTCCGGCGAAGACCGAATAGGCGTCATTGTAGATCATGACGCCGTCCTCGCCCCACAAGGTGACGATCGGGACCGGCGACTGGAGGATCAGCGCGACCGTTGTCTTGAGAACCTGCGGCCAGCTTTCGATCGGGCCAAGCGACGTCGTGGACCAGTCGAGTTCGGCGATCAGCCCTCCGAGCTCGCCGGAGCTGGCGAGGAAGGCAGGGCGGATGACGAGGGTCGTGACGGTTTCCAGGTTACAGCTCCCCCAAGCGTTCTCTTGCAAAAGCGTTTAGCGGGCGCTCCGGTTCCTGGAATCGCGACGGGCCGATTCATTGCTGGCGGACGAGCACCGCGGTCGGTTTGCCGAGGTGCTCGGCAAGCGCATTGACGCAGCTTTCGTATTCCCCGCGCTGCGATGCCATTGCCGCAAAATCGGTGTCCGCTCGAATCCGGTATCCGGCGCTGCGCAGCTGTTCCGCGGATTGCTTGAGTAGTGCTTCATCGCCTCCCGTGTTGCCGGGTCGCAGGCCGATAACCCCTACCAGGTCGCGGGCCATGCGCGCACCTTCTTCGCGCAGGAGAAGGGCCGCGCCGCGTAACGGCGGATCGTCGAGGCACTGTTCGCTGAGCAAGGCGAGGTCGAGCAGCGCGCCAAGCGCTGCTGGCCATCCCGGGCCGGTACCGATTGACTGGAAGTAGATCAGCGAAGGGTGGTTGGAATGGCTCTGGCACACGGTCGCGCACCAGTTTCGGCCTTCGCGCAGTACTTCGGCCAGATCGTCGCGGGCACCGATCGCCGCGAAGCGGACGAGCAGCGTCACGGCCGATGGCGGCTCGCCCGCCACCGTGTTCAGCTTGATGATGCCGACGTC
Organism: Sphingomicrobium sp.; assembly: GCA_035700945.1. Lineage (GTDB taxonomy): Bacteria > Pseudomonadota > Alphaproteobacteria > Sphingomonadales > Sphingomonadaceae > Sphingomicrobium. Next base: position 12,240 of record DASSOE010000097.1, read on the forward strand.
GCGCTTGGAAACGCTGCTCTGGACCTGGAGCAGGTAGGTGACGGCCATGGTCATCACGGCGAGGCCGCAAAAGCCCGCGCCAAGGACGACCCAGCGGCCGGCGCCGAGCGCGTCCTCCTCGCTGACGCCGATGGTGACGAGCGAGCTTCCAACCATGTAGACTGCATTCGGGATGCTCCCCAAGGGGGGCCGGAAGTGAAGCCGCATGGAATAAGCCATCAGCCCGAAGCCGAGCGCGAGCAGCGCGATCCAAATGGTGAAGGAGAGCACCAGCACGAGTGGTGCGAAAACAGATGAAAGGCCGTGGCGCTTGCCGCGGACCGCCTTCCACAGCGGCAACAGCACCCACAGCAGCCGTTTGGTGACCCGCAAAGATGCCTGGCTTCCGCCGGGGACGACGACGGTTTCGAACACGTCGCGAAGCGTCATGGCCGCAAGAGCGAAGCCAATGACGAAGAGGAGGATGTCGAGTGCCACCGCGCGACAACGGCGAAAGCTGCTCGAAGTGCCCTCTGCTGCGCCTTGACTTGGCGGCGTCCGCTCTCTAGGTGAGCCGCCGGTTCGACGAACCCATCCGACAACCAGAGATCGAAAGAACGAGGCAGGCGCCCGGCCATGAAGATTCGCAATTCACTCAAGTCGCTGAAGTCGCGCCACCGGGACTGCCGAGTCATTCGCCGCCGCGGGCGCACCTACGTCATCAACAAGACGAACCGCAGGTTCAAGGCGAGGCAGGGCTAAGGCCGTTGCCGGCGCGGGCTGCGTTGCAGCCCGGTCTTTCATCCCCACATTCTGCGAGCGTGCGCGGCGAACCGCCGTGCCGCATCGACGAGCCGCGTCAGCGCGGGTTCACGTCGATCGGGGTAAAAGGCGATCATGAGGAGTGGTATGATGACGAAGACCGCCATGAGAGCGCTGCTGGTGGGCGCGTTCGCATTCGGCGCGACGGCGGCCTACGCGGCTGCACCGCCGGCTCAGGACGCCAAGACGCCGAAGGGCTGGAGCTACGAGATCAAGGACGGCAAGCGCGTTCCCAAGGGCAACCGGGTCACCAACCCGGACGGCAGCTGGCGCGAAGAAATCAAGCAGGGCAATTGCGTCACCATCAAGGAAAAGTCGGCCGCGGGCGAGTATAAGGAAACTCGCCAGTGCAATCCTCGCTGAGCCCGTCCGGCTTGCCGCGGATTTACTCCGCGTTGCCGGACCCTGAGCCAGCGTCATCCTTGTCGAACGTGAAACTCCCCTTCGGCCGCTGCTTGATCACGCAGGCCGGAAGTCCCGTCGCGACGACGTCCTTGCAGTCGCGGACCTGCGCACTGCCATCTGGGCCGGCGAAGATCGCCCAATCGCGTGAGCTGCCGTTGTCGTAAACGCAGTGCGCCGTCCATTGCTCGAGGTTCTCCCACGTGCCGACGAAGCCCGCGTCAGTGATCCGCTTGCACGTGTAGCCGGCGTCGTAGATCGCGCGCTTGAGGCCGATCGCGAGGTTGAACGCGTCGAGCTGGTGAAGCTGCTTCTGCTCCGGGCTGGTGACCCTGATCTTCGGCTGGTTGGTGGTCGGCTGCTGCGTCTGGTCGTTGCATGCGGCGAGCGCCACGCAGGTCAGCAGGGTGGCAATCGGCAGTCGGACCATTTGCTTCTCCTTCACGCCTGATAACGAATGCGGACGCGCCCGGCTGCAGCCCGCGCGCGCTCCACCGCGTCCTCGGCATTGTCGCCGCGCGCCAGCGCGACCCCCATGCGCCGGTTCACGAGCGTGTTCGGCTTGGCGAATATCCTGAGGTCCACCGGCCTGCCCGGCGCGCCGCGCGCGAGCGCCTCCGATATTCCATCGAACGAGAAGGCCTCGCTTGCGCGGTCGGCGAGGATGACTGCGGAGGCGGACGGACCGGCGAGCTCGATCGACGGGATTGGCAGGCCAAGGATGGCCCGTAGGTGAAGCTCGAACTGGTTCGGGAATTGGGAGATGAGAGTCACCATTCCGGTGTCATGCGGCCTCGGGCTCAGCTCGGAGAAAATCGCCTGCTCGCCGCGGATGAAGAATTCGACTCCAAAGATGCCGTGGCCGCCGAGTGCCTCGACGACCTTGCGGGCCTGATGCCGCGCCGAGAAGAGCGCACCCTCCGGCAGCGCTGCCGGCTGCCAGCTCTCGCGATAGTCTCCGAGCTCCTGCCGGTGGCCGACGGGCGCGCAGAACAGGATGCCGTCCTTGGTCGCGACGGTCAGCATCGTGATCTCGCTGTCGAAGGCGATCAGCTCCTCGAGGATTACGCGCGGGCGGTCGCCGCGCATCTTCTCCACGGCATGGTCCCACGCCGGTGCGACCTCCTCCAGCGTCCTGGCAGTGCTCTGGCCTTTGCCCGAACTCGACATCACCGGCTTGACGACGAGCGGAAGGCCGACCTCCGGCGCCGCCGCGAGCGCCTCGTCGCGGCTCTCGGCGAATCGGTATTTGGAGGTGACGAGCCCCAGCTCGCGCGCGGCGAAGTCGCGGATGCCGTCGCGGTTCATCGTCAGCTGAACGGCCTTGGCCGACGGAGCGACGCGCCAGCCCTTTTTCTCCAGCTCGGCCAGCACGGCGGTGTCGATCGCCTCGATCTCGGGGATGATGACGTCGGGCCTGTGCTTCTCGACCGCCGCGCGGATGTTCGCCCCGTCCAGCATCGGGAACACCTCGCACGCGTCCGCCATCTGCATCGCCGGCGCGTTCGCGTAGCGGTCGCAGGCGATCATCCGGCAGCCGAGCCGCTTGGCGGCAATGGTGAACTCGCGGCCGAGCTCGCCGGCGCCGAGCAGCATCAGGGTGGCGGTGAACATCCGTGGGCGATAGCCGCGCGCGAATTGCCACGCTAGACCGGCGGGCAGGGAGGGGAACTCATGCGCTCACTGCTGCTCGTAACCGTCGCGGCGCTGCTGATCGGGGCGGCGCCCGCGAAAAAGCTGCCGACCCCGACCGACATCGTCGACGCCGCGCCGGCGAGCGCGTGGAAGACCATCCCCGCCGACAATCTGCTGGTGATGGACCTCGCAAACGGCGGCCGCGTGGTCATCCAGCTCGCTCCGGAGTTCGCGCCGGTCCATGTCGCGAACATCAAGGCGCTGGCCCGCGGCCATTATTGGGACGGCGCGACCGTCTATCGCGTGCAGGACAATTATGTCGCGCAATGGGGCCTCAATGAGAGCGACAAGCCGTGGCCCGCGGGGGTCACCGCGAAGCCGCCCGCCGAATATACGCGTCCGCTGAAGGGTCTTGAGATCAAGCCGCTGGGCTCGCCCGACGCCTACGCTCCGGGAGCGGGATTCGCCGACGGCTGGCCGGTCGCTTACTCGCCCAGGGAAGGCTGGGCGGACCTGACCCACTGCTACGGAAGCGTCGGCGTGGGGCGCGACCTGTCGCCGGACACGGGCACCGGCGGCGAGCTTTACGCCGTCATCGGCAACGCGCCGCGCCAGCTCGACCGGGTGATCGCGCTGGTCGGCCGAGTCGTCGACGGAATCGACAGACTGAGCTCGCTTCCGCGCGGGACCGAGGCGCTCGGCTTCTACAAGGACAAGGCGCAATATGTGCCGATCGCGAGCATCCGGCTGGCGAGCGACATGCCGGCCGCAGAGCGGCCGTCATATGAATATATGGATACCGAGAGCGCGTCCTTCGGTCGCTACCTGCAGGTCCGCGCCAACCGGCACGACGATTTCTATATCCGGCCCGCCGGCGGGGTGGACCTGTGCAACGTCCAAGTGCCGGCCAGGAAGAAGACTTCGTAACCGCTCATCCTGAGTAGGGACTGAGCGAAGCCGAAGGCCCGTATCGAAGGACCGTCCTTCGATACGCCATTTCGACAGGCTCAATGGCTACTCAGGATGAGCGGCTGCAGGTTTGCCTAACGCTTGTCGACCGGCACGT
>DASSOE010000098.1:0-4114 GCA_035700945.1 Sphingomicrobium sp.
GACACCATCTTCGGAATCCCCGGCGATGGCATCAACGGCGTCTTCGAAGCACTCCGCGAGCGGCAGGACAAGATCAAGTTCGTCCAGGTCCGGCACGAGGAAGCGGGCGCGTTCGCCGCCTGCGCTTATGCGAAATTCACCGGCCGCCTCGGCGTCTGCCTCGCGACCTCCGGCCCCGGCGGCGTGCACCTTTTGAACGGCATCTACGACGCCAAGCTCGACGGGCAGCCGGTGCTCGCGATCACCGGCGCGCAGCACCACGATTTGCTCGACACGCTGACCCAGCAGGACATCGATCTCGACAAGCTGTTCATGGACGCGACCGTCTATTCGGCGCGTGTGATGGGCCCGTCTCATGTCGAGAATGTCGTCGAGATGGCGTGCCGCACCGCCCTCGCCTATCGCCAGCCGACCCACGTCATGATCCCCGTCGACATCCAGTCGATGAGCGTGGAGAAGAGCCACCGGTCGGAGCGCAACATCGCGCACCATGTCTCGAACCTCATGGCGCGCGGCGGCCAGTGTCCCAAGCCCGAGATGCTGCAGCAGGCGGCCGATATCCTCAACCAGGCCGAGAAGCCATTCATCCTCGCCGGGCGCGGGGCGATCGGCGCGACCGAGGAGCTGATCGCGGTCGCCGAGCGGCTCCAGGCGCCGATCGGCAAGCCGTTGCTCGGCAAGGCATCGGTCCCCGACCAGAGCCCCTACACTACAGGCGGCGTGGGGCTGCTGGGCACCAAGCCCTCGCAGGAAGCGCTCGAAAGCTGCGATACCCTGCTGATCGTCGGGTCGAGCTTCCCCTACATCGAATTCTACCCCAAGCCCGGCAAAGCGAAGGCGGTGCAGATCGAGCTCGACCCGAAGCGCGTCGGACTTCGCTACCCCGTCGACGTCGGCCTGGTGGGCGACAGCCGACGAGTGCTTGCCGAGCTTCTGCCGCTGCTCAGGAAGAACGACAGCAGCAAGTTCCTCGAATCCGCCCGGGACGCGATGAAGGACTGGCGCGCGCTGATGGAGGAACGCGCCACGCGCACCGACACGCCGATGAAACCGCAGGTCGTGACGCACGAGCTCAACAAATTGCTCGACGACGACGCGATCATCATCACCGACAGCGGCACGATCACGTCATGGACCGCGCGTCACGTCGACATCCGCGGCGACATGATGTTCAGCTGCTCCGGTACGCTGGCGAGCATGGCCTGCGGCCTGCCCTATGCGATCGGCGCGTCGATCGCTTACCCGGACCGCCAGGTCGTCGCGGTCATCGGCGACGGCTCGGCGGCGATGCTGATGGGGGATTTCGTCACGCTGCGTAAGTACAACCTGAATGCCAAGATCATCGTCATCAAGAACAACGCGCTCGGACAGATCAAGTGGGAGCAGATGGTGTTCCTCGGCAACCCCGAATATGGCTGCGAGCTCGAGCCGATCGAGTTCGCCGACATTGCGCGCGGCTGCGGGATCGCAACGGTCACCATCGACGATCCGGCGCGCTGCGGCGAGCAGCTGCGCGAGGCGCTCGCGACGCCGGGGCCCGGCCTGATCGAAGCGGTGGTCGACCCCTATGAGCCGCCGTTCCCGCCGAGCATCGAGGTGAAGCAGGCGCTCAACATGGGCAAGGCGCTCGCCAAGGGCACGCCGAACGCGATGAAGACGGCGCTGACGCTCGCCTCGGACACGGTGCGCGAGCTGGTATGACCGGCGGCGAGCCGAGGCTCGCCACGCGTGCGCCCGACGGGCAGGTGCTGCGTGAATGGGACCGCTATTCCGCGGGCGCGGCGCGTGCCCTCAACGCTGATCTGGAGCGGGCGCTCGGCACGTCAGTGGACTTCAGCGCCCAAGCCAAGGCCCTCTACGCGACGGATGCGTCCAACTACCGCCAGGTACCGATCGGTGTCGTCTATCCCCGCAGCCGCGACGAAGCGGTGCAAGCGGTGCGCATCGCCCACGAGCATGACGCGCCGATCGTCGCGCGGGGCGGCGGCACGAGCCTCGCCGGGCAGGGCTGCAACGTCGCGCTGTGCATCGATTTTTCGCGGCATCTCCATCACGTCATCGAGCTCGATCCGGACCAGCGGCTGGCGCGGGTCGAGCCCGGCTGCATCCTCGACCGGCTGCGCGACGCCGCCGCGCCGCACGGGCTGACCTTCGGGCCCGATCCCGCGACGCACGACCACAACACGCTCGGCGGGATGATCGGCAACGACAGCTGCGGGGTGCACTCGGTGAAGTGGGGGCGCACGCTGGACAATGTCGAACGCCTGACGGCGCTCACTTACGATGGCTTGCAGCTGGAGCTCGGCCCGACCCCGCGCATCCCCGACGACATCGGCCGGCGCGGCGACATCTATCGCGCGTTGCTCGACCTGCGCGACCGCTACGGCAGGCTGATTGAAGAGCGCTTTCCGAAAATTCCGCGCCTCGTGTCCGGCTACGAAGGCCTCGCCGCCTTGCTGCCGGGCACCGACTTCAACGTCGCGCGCGCGGTGACCGGCACGGAGGGCACCTGCGTAATCGTGCTCGACGCGACCGTGCAGCTCGTGCCTCGCCCGAAATGCAAGGCGATCGCCTTGCTGTCATTCGACGATGTGTACGCCGCCGCGGACGCTGTTCCGGCGCTGCTCGAGCAGCAGCCCGACGCACTCGAGGGTTTCGACGGCAAGCTCTACGACGCGGTGCGCGAGACCGGCGCAGGGCACGGCGGCCTCAAAGCCTTTCCCGACGGTCGCGGTTTCCTGATCGTCGAGGCCGGCGGCGACAGCCGCGACGAAGCCGAAGCGAACGTCCGGCGCATGGTCGATGAGGCAAAGACCGGCGCCAGGACGCGCATCGTCTCCGACCCCCAGGAGCAGCGGCGCATCTGGGAGGCGCGCGAGGCATCGCTCGGCGCGACGGCGTTCGTGCGCGGCCAGCCGGAGCACTGGCCCGGCTGGGAGGACAGCGCGGTGCCGCCCGACAAGCTCGGCGCCTACCTCCGCGACCTCGAAAAGCTGTTCGCGGGGCACGGTTACACCGCCGCGCTCTACGGCCATTTCGGCGACGGCGTGACCCACTGCCGGATCGACTTCGATTTCCATTCGGCAGCCGGGCTCGAACGCTACCGCCAGTTCATGCGCGAGGCGGCCGAGCTGGTGCACGGCTACGGCGGCTCGCTGTCGGGCGAGCATGGCGACGGCCAGTCGCGCGCCGAGCTCCTCGCCATCATGTACGGCGACAAGCTCGTGCAATGCTTCCGCGAGTTTAAGACGATCTGGGACCCGCACAACCGCCTCAACCCCGGCAAGGCGATCGAGCCCTTCCCGATCGATTCCAACCTGCGGCTCGGCCTCGGCTACGAACCGAAGAAGCTCGACACCTTCTTCGCATATCCCGACGATCACGGCAGCTTCGCGCATGCCACCACGCGCTGCGTCGGCGTCGGCAAGTGCCGGCGGCGTCAGGTCGGCGACGAGGTGATGTGCCCGTCCTATCTCGTCACCGGCGAGGAAAAGCACTCCACCCGCGGTCGCGCGCACCTGCTCCATGAAATGACGCGCGGCGAGGTGATCGCCGACGGCTGGAACAGCGACGCGGTCGAAGACGCGCTGTCGCTGTGCCTCGCCTGCAAGGGGTGCAAGGCAGATTGTCCGGTCGGCGTGGACGTCGCCACCTGGAAGGCCGAGTTCCGCGCACACCATTATGCGCACCGGCTGCGGCCGAGGTCCGCTTACTCGATGGGGCTGATCGACCGCTGGGCGCGTCTCGCCGCCTACGCCCCCGCCGCGGCGAATGTCGTGGCCAAGACCTCGCTCGGCAAGTGGGTAGCGGGCATCCACCGCGACGCGCAGCTGCCCCGCTTCTGCTCGCAGACCTTCCGCAGCTGGTTCCGTCAGCGCGGCGGCCGGGGCATGGGCGGCGAGCGCCTCGTCCTGTGGCCCGACACGTTCAACGACAATTTCCGGCCGCAGACGCTGATCGCCGCGACGCAGCTGCTGGAGCGCGCGGGATTTACCGTCAACATTCCCTCGCAGCCGCTGTGCTGCGGCCGGCCGCTCTACGACTGGGGCTTCCTCGATAAAGCAAAGCAGAGGTTCGAGCGCATCTTCGAGGTGCTGCGCGGCGACATCGACGC